>CBDTZM010000474.1:0-2398 GCA_965364915.1 uncultured Pseudomonadales bacterium
CGGGATGGCGCGCGCGGGTTGCTGGCGGGCGGCTATCTCGATAGCGCAACGCTAGCAGAACTGGCGCGCCACAAAAGCCAAGCGTTGGAGGATTAGAAGAAACTTGCCACGGCAGGCCTGAAGCGGTCCATATCGACCAGAAACGAATCGTGGCCCTGAATCGATGCGAGGGGCTTGTAGGCGACATCCTTCACGTGAGGCCGCAAGGCGGTCGCAAGCTCTTCTTGCTGGTGTTGAGGAAACAAGAAGTCGGACTCTACGCCAATAATGAGCGCGCGCTCCGCCCGCAGGCGACTCAAGCCCTTGTCGAGACTGCCGCCGTGGTCGGCTGCATCGAACAAATCCATCGCTCGGGACAAAAATAGGTAGCAGTTTGCATCGAATGTGCCGATGAACTTGTTGGCGTGGGCCTCGAGATACGATTCCACCTCGAAGTCGATGCCGAACGGATGTTGTCCTTGGGGTTCCTGAGTGGCGCGTTCACGACCGAATCGGATGGCCCATTCGGCTGCCGAGCGATACGTGATCATGCCGAGCTTGCGGGCCAAGCGCATGCCGGTAATCGGGCCCTCGGCAAATTCGTACTGTCCCTCCAGCCACTCCGGGTCTTTGCGGATGATTTCCCGCTGCAACGATCTCAGCGCAATGGAGAACGGCAGACTGCGCGCGGCGGATGAGATCGACAGCAAGCCGCGTGCGCGTTCGGGATGCATCAGGCTGAATGCCAATGCCGTCATGCCACCCATCGATGCCCCCACGACCGAGTGGAGGATGTCGATGCCTAGGTGATCCAGCACCTTCGCGCCGCCATCGGCGATGTCTTCGACGCAGAGCACCGGAAACGTTACGCGATAGTGATCGCTGGTATTGGGGTCTATGGACGCAGGCCCGGTAGATCCGAAACAGCTGCCGATCGAATTGATACACACGACGAAATAGCGGTTGGTGTCGATTGGCTTGTCAGGCCCAACCATGTCTTCCCACCAGCCGGTGCTCGGATCATCCGCCGAGGAGGAGATATGGGCTGACGGAGACAGCCCCGTGAATACCAACACCGCGTTGTCTGCGGTAGCATTCAGTTCGCCGAGGGTCTCGTACGCGATGGTGGGGCTCGCGAGGCTGCCGCGTTTCATCTCGAACGGGCCGTCGACGACCAATTTCTTGAGCGCGCTCATGGCTGGCACCGTAGCACAGACGACGAAAGTTGCGAAGGCGCGGCGATGATCGCGCCCCGCAACTTCTAGGCCTTACAAAACGATAGACCGATTGCTCAACAAGTAAGCAAACTCGTCGCGTTGTTCGAGCTCTAACACTTCGGTTATCTCTTGAACGGCGCGAGCGACGACCAACTGCAGGCGTTCGGCGCTCGCCACCCTGGGTGCGAGAGCCGCTTTGAGGTCGTCGATACTCACGCCTTCCTTCACAACGAGCGCGGCCAACTCGGAGACCGTGCGCGATTCATCAAGCGTGGCTTGTTCGCGCTCGTTCTTGAGTCGATCGAGTATGGCGGCCACTCGCCGCATTTGCTCATCGTCCAGGTCGAGATGGTAGCCGAGGTAGCGCAACGGTCTGCGCACGCCGAAGCCGCCATGGCTTCGATAGCTGCTGTGCTTACGTGATTCGTAGGAAGGTTGGTGCCAAGCGTGCGCAAATGCGTAGCGCCGTGACCAACCGTGGTATCGGTGGTACATAGGAGATCCTCCAATGATTGGGGACGTCACCGGGACTTGAGCCTCCGGTGGGTTCATCCGTTATTTACGGACCGCATCGGCCATTGCCGGATGCCCGGGAAACGTAACATGCCCGCACGCGATGTCAACAGGCCTCGCCTTTGCCAATGGATTCGGGGATGAATTCGGGGATGAACTGTGGGATGAATGGGGGAACTAAGTAAGCTCGGGGACGTTGGCGAGGTTGTCGTGAACCCGCGCCAGCAGTTCGAACAGCGTACGCTGCTCGGCGTCGCTGAACCCACGGGTCGCAATCGCGCTGATCTCTTCCGTAATGATCGCCAACGGCTCGATGAGCGGCGCGACGCGATCGGTAACGAATACGCGTTTCACGCGTCGGTCTTGTGCATCGCTCTGCCGTTGCACCCAGCCGTCTTGTTCCAATCGATCGATAGACTTGCCCAGCGGCGCCTTGGCCGTGACCAAGCGATCGGCTAGCTGTGTTTGCGTAAGGCCGTCGGTGCGATTCAGGAGGTAAAGGATCTGCCACTGGGACCGGGTGAGTCCGATGTGGCGAACGCGCCGGTTGAACAACCGCGCCACCATCAGACTGATCTCATGGAAAAATCCGGTGAGGTGCTTGCCTTGTCCCTCTTGTCCAACGTTGCCGTGATTCGCTTGCTTCAACATAGTTAGTAACCTATATTACTATCTTAGTAGTTACTTTT
>CBDTZM010000475.1:0-2394 GCA_965364915.1 uncultured Pseudomonadales bacterium
GACAAATTGCGTCGAGTAGATATTGACCACGGACGGCCCGGCGCGTTTGACCGCCGCTGCATAGCCGGGTTTTTGCGAGACATTGGCCCCGTTGTTGGTGAACATGACGATGAGACCCACCAAACCGCCAACGATGGCTGGGATCAATACGTATCGCACGACTTCTCGCATGCACACCCTCGAGGACTTGCGTGAGAACACAGATAGCGGGAGACACATTGCCAAGCTGAACGGCAATGTTCAACGGCGGAACGTTCCATCGCCGCTTCATTGCGCGGTGGTGGTCGCCTACGCTACATTCGCCCTCCATGTCTGTCGCCCAACGATACCAACAACAGCTGGCAAACAAACATCTCACCGAAGATGCAGAGCAGGCGGAGGTCGTGGTTTTGTTGGACGATCTATTGCGCCGACTCGGCGAACGCAAGGCCCCGGGCGTGTTGCAACGCTGGTTCGGCGGAGCGACGCCGCCGGTACGAGGGTTGTATCTTTGGGGCGGTGTCGGGCGCGGTAAAACCCTGCTGATGGATCTGTTCTACGCCTGTCTGCCGGGTAAGCGCAAACAACGCATCCATTTCCATCGCTTCATGCATCGCCTGCACGGTGAGCTGACGCGCCTCAGTGGCACGCCGAACCCGCTGCAGCTCGTGGCGGACCGTTTGGCGAGCGAGACCGAGGTGTTGTGTTTCGATGAATTTTTTGTCTCGGATATCGGCGATGCGATGTTGTTGGGCGAACTCATGACCGGTCTGTTCGACCGGGGCGTGACGTTGGTTGCCACATCCAACATCGAACCCGATCGGTTGTACGAAAATGGATTGCAGCGTCGCCGTTTCCTTCCTGCCTTAGGCGTTTTGAAGCAACACACGCTCGTGCACCACTTGGGCGGTGACGTAGACTTCCGTTTGCGCGTGCTGGAAAGGGCGGAGATTTATCACTCGCCCTTGGATGCCGACGCCGAGCGGTCGCTCGGCGACAGTTTCCAAGCCCTATCGCCCGACGCGCCGCGTGCGGATGTCGACCTGGAAGTGGAGGGCCGCTCGCTGCGCGCCAAGCAGGTGGCGGATGACGTGGCCTGGTTCGAGTTCGCGGAACTGTGCGAGGGGCCGCGAAGCCAGAACGACTACATTGAGCTGGCGCGCTGCTATCACGCGGTATTGGTCTCGAACGTCAAGCGTTTTACCCGTCTGAGCGAAGACGCTGCGCGCCGCTTCATCAGCCTCGTCGATGAGTTTTACGACCGTAACGTCAAGCTGATTCTCTCAGCCGAGGTGCCGATACCCGAGCTTTATGCGGGAGAGCGGTTGCGTTTCGAGTTCGAACGTACGGAAAGCCGCCTGATCGAGATGCAGTCGCACGATTACCTGGCCCGTTCACATCGCCCGTGATGAAGGCCAATTGCGCAGTTGTAAATGGCTAGACCCTCCGCTAACATTCGCGCTCCCAAAATTCCGGGTCACTTCAAAGGGTTATGAAGACCATCAGTATGCGCGCGGAAGATGTGCGCCGTTCGTGGTACGTCGTGGATGCCGAAAACCAGACGCTCGGACGCTTGGCGACCGCAATAGCTTCGCGCCTGCGCGGTAAGCACAAACCCGAGTTCACGCCGCACGTGGACACCGGCGACTACATCATTGTGGTCAATGCCGACAAGGTACACGTGACGGGCAACAAAGAGACTGGCAAGATCTACTATCGCCACAGCGGTTACCCGGGCGGTATCAAGGGCACCAGCTTGGGGCGGATGCGCGAGACCTATCCCGAAAGAATCATCGAAAAAGCCGTCAAGGGCATGCTGCCGCGCAACCCGTTGGGCCGGGCGATGTTCAAAAAACTCAAGGTGTACGCCGGGGCGACGCATCCCCACTCGGCGCAGCAACCTGAGCCCCTAGAGCTTTAGTGGAGTAGCAGTGGCAACCACCCAACGAGAATATGGCACCGGACGACGTAAAACCTCGGCAGCTAGAGTGTTTCTGTCGACCGGCAGCGGCAACATCACCGTCAACAGCAGTCCGCTGGACAAGTATTTCGGTCGCGAGACCTCGCGCATGATTGTCCGCCAGCCCCTCGAAGTGGCTGAGATGGTCGACAAGGTCGACTTGATGATCACCGTTCGCGGCGGCGGTAGCTCCGGTCAGGCGGGCGCGATCCGCCACGGTATCGCTCGAGCGCTCGTCGAGCACGACGAGAATCTCCGCGCGCCAATGCGCCAAGCGGGCTTTCTCACACGCGATGCTCGCGAGGTAGAGCGCAAGAAGGTGGGCTTGAGGAAAGCGCGCAAGCGCCCCCAATATTCCAAGCGCTAACCACCCCTTGAGCCGTAGAGCCTGAGGCCTTGCATAGGTATGGTAAAATCCGCGCCGCTCGATTGGCTGGACGTGTCGTTCGCAGCCA
>CBDTZM010000476.1:0-2390 GCA_965364915.1 uncultured Pseudomonadales bacterium
TTCGCTTACGAGTTACCGCGCTCGCTGATTGCTCAGTCGCCGGTAGAACCGCGCGACGCGAGCCGCTTGCTGCATGTCGGTTCGGATACGCTGCGTCATCGCCAATTCCAAGAACTGCCGGAGCTACTTGCGCCCGGCGATTTGCTCGTCGTCAACAACACCAAGGTCATCAAGGCCCGCCTGCATGGCACTAAGGACAGCGGTGGCCGCGTCGAGATCCTGGTGGAGAGGGTGCTGAACGCGACCGAGGCGAAATGCCAGGTGCGTGCGAGTAAGCCCCTCAAAGCCGGACGCACGTTACGCGTTGCCGGGTGCGAGGTGTCCGTCGTCAAACGCGTGGGAGAGTTCTATCAGCTTGGCTTTCCGACCGAGGTGCTCGACTTTCTCAGCGCGCACGGTGAAGTGCCGCTGCCGCCCTATATAGAGCGCCCGGCATACTCCAGCGATGCCGGCCGCTATCAATCCGTGTTCGGTTCTGCGCCAGGCGCGGTTGCGGCACCGACCGCGAGCCTGCACTTTTCGAACGGGCTGTTGGACCGGTTGCAGACGCAAGGCATCGACGTGGCCGAGGTGACGCTGCACGTGGGCGCGGGCACATTTCAACCCGTGCGCACCGAGAATCTGTCCGAACATCGCATGCACGCCGAACGCTACTGTCTAACCGAAGCGGCGATGCAAAAGCTGCGCGACTGCCAAGGCCGGGGTGGTAGGATCGTCGCGGTGGGTACCACAGTCGTGCGTACGTTGGAAAGCATCGTCCTCGAACATGGTTGCTTGCGATCTTGTTCGGGGGAAACTCGGTTGTTCATCACCCCGGGTTATGCGTTCAAAGTGGTCGATATCTTAGTGACGAATTTTCACCTGCCGGAATCGACGCTGTTGATGCTGGTGTGTGCGTTCGCCGGTTACGATCGCGTGATGAACGCGTACGCCGCGGCAACTCGAGAGCGCTATCGATTTTTCAGCTACGGCGATGCCATGTTGCTCGAACGACCCCTGCAAAATGTTTGAAGTCCTCGCTACCGATGGAGCCGCGCGCCGTGGCCGGTTGACGACGAATCACGGTGTCATAGATACACCGGTGTTCATGCCGTGCGGTACCTACGGGTCGGTGAAGGCGATGACCCCGCGTGCGCTGAATGAAGTCGGTACGCAGATTCTGCTAGGCAACACGTTTCACTTGATGTTGCGGCCGGGTGACTCGGTCATACGTGACTTGGGCGGACTTCACGGGTTCATGAACTGGCCGCGCCCGATCTTGACCGACAGCGGAGGTTTTCAAGTTTGGAGCTTGGGGGATCTTCGTGAAATATCGGAATCCGGGGTACGGTTCAAGTCACCGATCAATGGTGACAGCGTCGAACTTACACCGGAACGGTCGATTGCCGTACAACAGAATCTCGGCGCCGACATCGTCATGGTCTTCGACGAATGTACCGCGTATCCCGCGACGCTCGAAGTCAGCGATGCGTCCATGCAGTTGTCGTTGCGCTGGGCAGAGCGCTGCAAACAAGCCCATCGTGGCAGCGCACTGTTGTTCGGGATCGTGCAGGGCGGCATGTACGACGATTTGCGCAGGCAGAGCTTGCGCGGGCTCGAAGCGTTGGACTTCGACGGCTACGCGATAGGCGGGTTGTCCGTCGGGGAACCCAAAGCGGCGATGGATGCGGTGCTGCTCGGACTATTGCCGGCCATGCCGGCAGCGCGCCCGCGCTACCTCATGGGCGTCGGTACGCCACAGGATCTGGTCCGTGGCATCGAGCTGGGCGTAGACATGTTCGACTGTGTCCTGCCCACGCGCAATGCGCGCAACGGCTATCTTTTTACCAGCCACGGCACGCTGAAGATTCGCAATGCCCAACATAGACACGCGGACGAGCCGGTGGATCCGGCGTGTGACTGTTACACCTGTACGAACTTCTCGCGCGGTTACCTGCATCATCTGGACCGTTGCGGAGAAATGCTGG
Source organism: uncultured Pseudomonadales bacterium (assembly GCA_965364915.1). GTDB lineage: Bacteria > Pseudomonadota > Gammaproteobacteria > Pseudomonadales > Azotimanducaceae > Azophilus. The sequence continues at coordinate 1,968 of CBDTZM010000476.1, forward strand.
GGCCTATGCTCATGACCCAGCACAACCTTCACTACTACCATGCTCTCGTTGCTCGATTGCGCGGTTCTATCGAAACGGGTACATTTCGCAACCTTATCGAGACCCTGCAATACGATTGGACCTATAGAAATGAACCTGTTTGAAACTACGGCCTATGCGGCGGGAGCCGGAGGGTTCGGCGGCGACTCCGGCCTCATCAACATCCTATTCCTCGGCGGCTTCGTGCTCATCTTCTACTTTCTACTGATACGCCCGCAGAGCAAGCGCCGCAAGGAGCATCAAGCGTTGATGTCCGGTCTCTCCAAGGGCGACGAGGTGGTCACATCCGGCGGTATGGTCGGCCAGGTCAACAAAGTGGAAGACGACTTCATCAAGGTCCAAGTCGCACCCAACGTCGAGTTGCGGGTGCAGAAGAGCGCGGTC
>CBDTZM010000477.1:0-2387 GCA_965364915.1 uncultured Pseudomonadales bacterium
ATCGTCGGCCTGACGGGCGGCATCGGCAGCGGTAAGTCCGCGGTCTCGAAGCGCTTCGCACAACTGGGCATTGCCGTCACCGATACCGATGTGGTGTCTCGCGTGATCGTCGAGCCAGGGGAACCTGCGCTCGATGCCATCGCCAAGCACTTTGGGGCCGGAATCCTCGACAGCCAGGGACGCTTGGACAGAGCGGTGTTGAGAAAACGGGTCTTCGCCGACCCGTCGGAACGGCGTTGGATCGAGGGATTGCTGAACCCGCTCATCGGCCAGCGCATGAATGAGGAACTAGGACAATCCGCCAGCCCTTACGCGCTTCTCGTGAACCCGGTACTGATCGAAACCGGCCAGTACCGAATGTGCCAGCGGGTTCTGGTGGTCGACGTACCCAAGGCACTGCAGGTGGCCAGGACGACCGCTAGAGATGGCAATACGAAAGCGCAGGTCAACGCTATCATGGCGGCACAGACGGATCGTCAAACGCGCCTGGATTACGCACACGACGTCATCGTCAACGACCAAGACCTCGAACATCTGGACAGTGAGGTGCAACGCCTGCACGATTCGTACCTCGACCTCGCAGCGCAAACGCAGCACCAATGACCGACAACACCCCGCGCATCATCGCCTGCCCAACCTGCGGCAACTCCGTCAAATGGACGCCTAAGAACGAGCACCGGCCATTCTGCTCGGAACGTTGCAAGCTAATCGACTTCGGCGCCTGGGCGGATGAAAAAAACAGCATTCCCGGACAGCCGGCGTACGACGATCTGATGGGCGATGAACTCGAGTAGGAATCGCGGTGTCGACTAGGTACGGTATTCGGCGTTGATGCGTACGTATTCGTAGGACAAGTCCGATGTCCACACCACTTCTTCGCACCCACCTCTACCGAGATCGACATGGATCGCGTATTCGTCGCGCGCCATGACCTCGGCGGCGGCGGCCTCGACGTAGTCTTCAGCGACCAGCCCGCCCCGGGCGACGACCACGTCGTCGAGAGCCAACGCAACCTTGCTGGTATCGAGGTCTTTTACGCCGGAGCGGCCGATGGCCATGCAGAACCGCCCCCAATTCGGGTCGCCGGCAAAGATCGCTGTTTTGACCAGCGGCGACTCGGCTATGGTGTAGGCGACGTCTAAGCACTCCATGCGGGTTGCGCCTCCAGAGACCCGAACAGTGACGAATTTGGTCGCGCCTTCGCCGTCCCGTACGATGCGTTGCGCCAGTTCGCACGCCACTGCCGCTAGCCCTGAGCGCAATGCATCGTACGCCTCACTGGGCCGTTCGATCGGGTCGTTTCGTGCAGCGCCGGTTGCGCAAATCACAAAAGCGTCGTTGGTGGAGGTGTCGCCGTCGATGGTCACACGGTTGAACGAACGGTCGGCAACTTCCCGGGTGAGTTCGTTCAACACCGCGCCAGAGACTCTGGCATCGCAACAGATGAAGGCGAGCAACGTCGCCATGTCGGGCTTGATCATTCCCGAACCCTTGGCCATACCGGTAATGGAAATCTCGGCGTTGTCGAGGGTCATGCTCGCCGACACTGCCTTGGGCCCGGTGTCGGTCGTCATGATCGCCCGGGCGGCTGCCGCCCAATGGTCAGCGGAAAGATCACCCGCCGCGTCGTCGATGCCTTGGCGGATAGCATCGACCGGTAATCGTTCGCCGATGACGCCAGTGGAGAATGGCAAGACCTGTGCGCCGATGAGCCCATCGCCAAGTCGAATGGCGGCGTGATCGCAAAGTGCACGCGCATCTGCCACCCCCGGTTCGCCGGTCGCCGCATTGGCGTTGCCGCTGTTGATCAAGAGTACCCGCGGATGGCCTTCAGATACGCGACTTTCGGCAAGCTCAACAGGGGCCGCGCGAAACCCGCTTTGCGTGAAGACCGCCGACACGGTCGACTCGGCGTTGAGGACGATCAACGCCAGATCGTCACGATCGAGACGCTTGATACCAGCACATGCCGTGCCCAGCCGCACACCAGGCACCGGCAACAGTCCTTCTAACTCAGGTAGGCGGACGGCCATTGGATTGCGCTTACGCCGCTTTGCCGTGGCAGTGTTTGAACTTCTTGCCGGAACCACAGGGGCAGCGCTCGTTGCGTCCCACCTTGCGTTCACTACGCACGAACGTTTCCGGTTTATTGCCGTCCCGTTGAGCTTCGGGTTCCCCGCCATCGGTCATCGCAGAGGCTTGGGCGTGGGAAAAGCGCATACGTTTCTCCGCCTCTTCGCGGCGCCGGCGCTCGGCGTCTTCGGCGGCTTGCGGCTTTTCGATCTGCACACGCGACAGCAGCTTTACGACGTCACGCTTGATGTTGTAAAGCAGTTCCTGAAACAGCTCGAAAGATTCGCGTTTGTATTCTTGTTTCGGTTGCTTCT
>CBDTZM010000478.1:0-2380 GCA_965364915.1 uncultured Pseudomonadales bacterium
GTAGGACATCAGCTCGCCGTTGCCAATTCTTGCCAGCACCTCATCCAGACGGCGTACGCCGAATTCTTTGAAAACACGGCGCAACCGACGGAAGTCGAGATCGTTGATGCTCTTGTTGGCATTTGCGAGTGAGCGATTGAGCAATCGCCGGCCGAAGGCAATGCTGTCAGCTTGTTTTTGTACCTTGAGCGCCTGGCGGATGCCGGCGCGCGCTTTGCTGGAAACCACAAACGTCAACCAATCCGGATTGGGGCGGGCTCCTTCGGAAGCAATAATTTCGACGCTCTGACCACTTTGCAGCTGTTGCGATAGAGGGGCGAGGTTACGATCGATACGGCAGGCAACGCAGCGATTGCCGATGTCTGTGTGCACTGCGTACGCGAAGTCCACCGGGCACGCGCCTTTGGGTAGCTCTAAAATGTCGCCCCTGGGAGTGAACAGGTAAACCTCGTCTGGAAACAGGTCGATCTTCAGGCTTTCCACGAATTCCAGCGGGTTTCCGGCCCGTTGTTGGAGATCCAGCAGGTCCTTTACCCACTGTCGCGCACGGTGTTGGCTGCTCTGGAAATCGTGCTTTTCAGACTTGTAGAGCCAATGTCCGGCGATGCCGTTGTCAGCGACGGTCGCCATATTGTGGGTGCGGATCTGCACCTCGATGGGTACGCCATGCATGCCGAACAGAGTCGTGTGCAGAGACTGGTAGCCATTTGCTTTGGGGATCGCCACGTAGTCTTTGAACCTTCCTGCCACCGGCTTGTAGAGATTGTGGACCACACCCAGCGCGCGATAGCAGTCGTCGATCTGGTCGACAAGCACGCGAAAACCAAATACGTCCATGATCTCCGAGAACGGCTTGTGCTGGTTTTTCATTTTGCGATAGATCGAATACGGGTGCTTTTCGCGGCCCGCGACCAAGGCCGTTACCCCTTCGGAGTCGAGGGTGCTTTGTAATGATTTCCGCAGTTCTTCCATCAGTTCGTTGCGATTGCCACGAGCGCCTCGCACGGCGCGTTGAATGCGGTCGGCCCGCAGCGGGTACAGGGCGTGAAAGCCGAGTTCCTCAAGCTCGAGTTTCATGGTGTGAATGCCGAGGCGATTGGCGATTGGCGCGTAAAAATCCAGAGTTTCCCGCGCGGTCCGGGTGCGTTGCTCGCGCGACATCACGCCAATTGTGCGCATGTTGTGCAGTCGATCGGCGAGCTTCACCATGATGACTCTGATGTCCTTGGCCATCGCCATCGCCATCTTTTGAAAGTTTTCTGCCTGGGCCTCCGCATGTGATCGAAAGATACTCTTCAACTTGGAAACCCCGTCGACGATTTCGCCAACCGACTTGCCAAACCGTTGTTCCAGGCCCTTGCGATCGACGCCGGTATCCTCGATCACATCGTGGAGCAGAGCGGCCATGATCGTTTGGTGATCCATCAGCATGCCGCAGAGGATGTTAGCCACCGCCAACGGATGGGAGATGTAGGGATGACCGGTACGGCGGAACTGACCTTCATGAGCACTACGAGCGAACGCGTAAGCACGTTCGACCCGGCGCACCTGGTTGGGGGCGAGGTAGCCGTTGAGAGCCACTGTCAGCGCTTCAATTGTGACCGGTGCGGCCACATCGTCGAGCCTGGCGGTGTCGGCTAGGTGCGCGACAAAATAGGATTCGGTAGGAGCAGCGTTAGGATGTTCGCCGCCGGGGACTTTCTTCCGAGCGCTAACGGATGACTGGGTTTGCGAACCAGGCGCCTTAGACGTCGCGGATTTCGCCATCTCCTATTCCGAATGAAAGTTCCAACTCTTCATCCTCGGTGGAGGCATCTTGTGCGTCAAGCATTTCGTTGGTCACGAGACCTTCGGCGATTTCCCGCAAGGCGATGACTGTCGGTTTGTCGTTTTCTTCCGGGACCAAGGGCTCGACGCCGTAGCGGCGCATCTGCCGGGCGCGACGTGTGGCAACCATGACCAGCTCGAACCGGTTGTCGACGTGTTCAAGGCAATCTTCAACAGTGATACGGGCCATGGGTTTACCTTCTCAATATCGGCGTTTGGCGGCGAGCGCGCGAGTTTACCGGCGCATTGTCAGTCTTTCAATAGCAGTTCGGATATCAATGTTTGCAAGTGTTGCTGTCGATGAGCGGTACTTAGCCGGGTGGCTGCAACGATACAGGTAAGCTCGTGGACGGCCGTCGCAAAACAATCGTTGACCACGAGATAGTCATAGTCTGCGTGGTGCGCCATCTCTTCCTGGGCCTGATCGGTACGTTCGCCGATGACCGCGGCGGCGTCCTGGCCGCGGCCTTGCAGGCGCAGAGTCAGAGTTTCGCGGCTTGGTGGCAGAATGAAAATGCTCACGGCGTCAGGATAATTATTGCGTACCAAACGC
>CBDTZM010000479.1:0-2377 GCA_965364915.1 uncultured Pseudomonadales bacterium
CGCGGCCCGTGGAGGCACGGTCGTCAGCCAATATGAACTCGCAACATCAGGCGGCCTGGCGGGGGCTGCTTCGGCAAATCACATCTGGATTCGACATAGCGACGGGACGATCGGCAAATACCTGCATCTCGATCACGACGGTGTATTCGTCGACGAGGGAGAGTTCGTAAGCGCCGGACAACGCATCGGACTATCCGGCAACACCGGTTACAGCACCGGTCCGCATCTACATTTCAGTGTTTCTACACTGGACGGAGATAGTCTCTACGAGACGTTCAACGTTCGATTTGACACCAGCGAAGGACCGAGCCACGTGGCAAGAGGCGGTCGCTATGCTCATCCACGGTGAGCCCAGCTAGTGGTTGCTGACAAAACGTCTCGCGTTCTCTGGATCACACTTGCGAAGCACGAACTGAAAGTCTGGTCGGTAGGCCCATCGAACTTCACCGCTGATGGAGGTGGCTAAGTATTCCGGGTCGGTAAGCTCGAAGTGGTAGGTCAGGCTGGTTTTGTCCGGATTCAGCGTAAAGCGCTCCAGGAGTTTTTTCTGGGGGCCGGAAGGCACCCCGAAGCCGTTGCCCATGCGGTGATCGGTGAACTGGGTTGTCGTTACGATGAAGTCCTCACCTTGCCACTCGCCAATCGAATGACCTTGTAGCGTCGGCTCGCTTTCCGCATCGATCGAACCGATGTGGACCAAACGCTCGACGCCGTCGAACTCTCCGCGTATCCAGGCGCGTTGTTCGCCGATTTCCAGCGACTTGATGTCTGGAATCAACATCATAAAGGGCGCCGTAGCGGGTATGCACCGAATACCCGGATGCATGGTTTTTTCGTCGAAATTCTTGAGCTCGGTAACCCCTTTTTCCGTCAACTGTGAAGGCGGTGGCTGTTCAAGCGAACTGAGTACCGCTTCGTCCAGCAGCGTCACCCAGGTGCCGGAAAGATCGTTGGTGTGGTGCGGGGTGTCATTTTCGGTGAATGCTTTGAGCACGGCGTCGCCGCGGGTCAGCGGTAGGGGCGTGTCGGCTCTTTGCGCCGATACCAGGAGCAATTCGTGCTTGTCTGGATTCTTGCCGGGGTTAGCGGTCACCGCGAGACGATCGCCGATCGCGAGCGTTTGGCGAGACCAGCCCAGCCGTTTCATGAGCGCGACCGGCCCAGCTTCGATTTCCCAGATGGTCGACGTGTCGGCATCCTCCACTTCGACGAACAGGTAGACGTGTGGATTGGTCCACTCGTAGCCCGTGACGACGCCTTGGAGGGTAACTTCGTCGCTCATGTCGAATTGTGCCCCGCTGTTGTGATGCGCCGCTACAGCCGTCGGCGCGATTGCGACCACTATCGCGAGTAAGATCGAAAGCGCCAACGAACGGCGGTAGGTGACAAGCTCTGAGCTAGTTCGCATTGCCATCGGTGATGACTCAGCGCTCGGCGTCAACGAGCACCGGGCGTACGGCATCGCGCCAGATGTCGTAGCCGGCGTCGGTCATGTGCAACATGTCCTGTACGAAGAGATGTTCCATCGGTGCACCGTCTTCGCCCAACATGGGCGTGGCGACGTCGATGAACGTCAATTGCGGATTTTCTTCACAACGTGATCTGAGCAAGCCGTTAGTCGTCTGCATCGCATCCCACATCTGCCATCGTGCGATGCTGGGTTTGACGGCGAGGACATAGATTCTGGTTTCGGGAAGTTCAGCATGTATGCCGCTCACGATGGCGTCGAAGTGGCCGAGGATCTCGCCGGGGCTAGCGCCCAACGCAACGTCGTTGTCGCCCTCGTAGAGTAGGACGGCCTTGGGGCGGTCTTTGAGCACGATTTCGTTCAGAAAGTAACGGATATCGGACATATTACTTCCGCCGAATCCTCGTGGAACGATGCTCAACGGGGCTAGATCGTTGCTGATACGGCGATGCCAGCCGCGCATGCTGGAACTGCCAGTGGCGATGATGGCGCCCGGAGGTACCGGCTGCGCGCCAAAGGCGTCGACCGCGGTGCGAAACCGCTCGGGATCGGGATATTCCGCGGCAACCAAGGCGGGCGCCAGCGTCACGGCGAAGCAGAAAGCGATTAGTCTGGACACGTTTGCAAAACTCCACATTCTGAGCGAAGTGTTTATCCTACGTGTCCAAGCTGCAAGGGGGAATACATGGAAGCGAAGCGTGTCTCGGCCGACTACCTGGTTGTCGGGGGCGGCGCCATGGGTATGGCGTTCACTGACGTGCTCATCAACGAGACCGATGCGACCGTGGTGATGGTGGACAAACATCATCAACCCGGCGGTCACTGGAACGATGCCTACCCGTATGTCCGCCTGCACCAGCCGTCGGCCTTCTATGGCGTGAATTCGCGCGATCTTGGCAGCGACACCAT
>CBDTZM010000480.1:0-2373 GCA_965364915.1 uncultured Pseudomonadales bacterium
AAAAGGACCGCGACGAGGCTGAGACTGTCGCGCAAGTGCCGGTCTTCGATGCGCCGTTCATCGCGCCTAGAGACGAGGTTGGCGAAGCGGTTCCAATGGCGGATCAGTTCAGCGAAGCGGGCGAGCACCTCGCTTTGTTCTCGAGTGATGGAGAGTCCGTAGCCGGCGGCCTGCGCGTCAGGCACTGGCCCGCAGTTTCTTAGCGTGCACGAGCAGCACCGAAAGCGCCGCCGGTGTCATTCCCGGAATGCGTGCTGCCCGGGCCAGCGACGTCGGCTGCGTCTCACCGAGCTTCTGCTGAAGTTCGTTGGACAGCCCCTGCACGGTCCGGTAGTCGAGTCCGTCAGGCAGGCCGATGCGCTCGTGGCGCCGGATTTTGGCAATCTCCTCATCCTGGCGCTTGATGTAGCCCTCGTACTTCGCCTCGGTCTCCACTTGACGCACGGTATCGGCGTCGAAACCCATCAGCAGCTCTGGCAACCGGTCGAAGCTCACTTCCGGACGTTTCAAACACTCCAGGAGCGTCGTATCGCGATTGATCTGGGCACCGCAGTTGGCGCTCAGCAGCGCGGCGGCATCCGACCCAGGGCGAACGCGCCACCCTCGCAACTTGGCCTCTACCTCGAGCAGATTCGCGCGCTTGCGTTCATACGCTTGCCAACGTTCGTCGCACACCAGACCAAGCTCGTAACCTGTGGGCGTGAGTCGCTGATCGGCATTGTCTTCCCGCAGCCGCAAACGAAATTCGGCCCTGCTCGTAAACATGCGGTACGGTTCATTGGTACCGAGGTTGGTGAGATCATCGATCATGACCCCGAGGTAGGCTTCATCGCGCCGGGGAACCCAGGCCTTGAGATTGGCGGCCTGGCGAGCCGCGTTCAACCCCGCCAGCAGCCCTTGGGCGGCCGCTTCCTCGTATCCGGTGGTGCCATTGATCTGCCCCGCAAAGAACAGACCGGCCACCGCCTTGGTTTGTAGTGACGCTTCGAGATCTCGAGGGTCGAAAAAGTCGTACTCGATGGCATAACCGGGCCGCGTGATATGCGCCGCCTCGAAGCCCTTGATCGATCTAACAAACGCCATCTGCGTATCGAAGGGTAAACTCGTCGAGATGCCATTGGGGTACAGCTCGAAAGTCGCAAGGCCTTCCGGCTCGACAAAGATCTGGTGGCGCACTCTATCGGCAAAGCGCACCACTTTGTCTTCGATGCTCGGACAATAACGCGGTCCCGTACCTTCGATGGCGCCCGTGAACAGCGGGCTGCGATCGAGCGACGCCGCGATGATGTCATGCGTTTTGGGATTGGTCTCGGTGATATGGCAAGGCACCTGGCGCGGGTGACGTTCCGGTAAAAACGACATGTTCGGCGTCGGCTCGTCGCCGGGTTGTGCCGTCATGACCGAATAGTCGACGCTACGTCCATCGATTCTGGGCGGCGTACCGGTTTTCAGTCGGTCAACCCGAAACGGCAACGCCCTCAGCCGTTCTGCCAACGCGTTTGCCGGAGCGTCTCCGGCCCGGCCCCCGGGATGGTTTTCAAAGCCAATGTGAATCTTGCCGCCGAGAAACGTGCCGGTGGTTAGAACGACCGTCCGGGCCATGAAACTGAGCCCCATCTGCGTCACCACGCCCTGAACACTCTCGTGCTCGAGGAGCAAATCCACCACCGATTGTTGGAACACCTTGAGATTGGGCTGCTGCTCGATGAACCCGCGCACCGCCTGTTTGTAGAGCGCCCTGTCGGCCTGGGCCCGGGTCGCGCGCACAGCGGGCCCCTTGCTGGCGTTGAGCACGCGAAATTGGATGCCGGCTAGATCGGCCGCTTTACCCATGATGCCACCTAGCGCATCGATTTCTCTGACCAGGTGGCTCTTACCGATGCCACCGATGGCCGGGTTGCACGACATCTGTCCGATGGTTTCGATGTTCTGAGTCAACAGCAGGGTATTGGCGCCCGTGCGGGCCGCCGCAAGCGCCGCCTCGGTCCCCGCATGACCGCCGCCAATGACGATGACATCGAAATTTTCGGGGTGTTGCAACATCAGGTGAGCCGGTGTCTCGAAGCTTTAGCGGCGTGCAGTATAAGCATCCGACCGTCCCAGTCTAGCGGCCCTCGAGCCTATTATCGGGCCGGCGTCTTCTCTTCGAGTGTCCTGCCCGGTTGATTCGCTTATTTGCCGAGACAAAACGTCGCAAAAATTTCGCCTAGCAGTTGATCCGGCGTTACCTCTCCGGTGATACCGCCGAGTTCTAGGTGCGCCAGTTTCAATTCTTCCGCAATGATCTCACCATGACTCGATGCGCCCAGTTCGGCTCTTACCCGTTCGATCGCCAACCGGGTGCTCTCCAATGCCGCCAGGTGGCGGCGCCGT
>CBDTZM010000481.1:0-2354 GCA_965364915.1 uncultured Pseudomonadales bacterium
AGCATTGCGCTCGGCAATGGCCGCGTCGAACTCGACCCTCCCCCGGGCCATACCAACGATGGTGCCTATGTTGAATCGAAGCAGCTTGAACACTGCCTGGCGGGTAGTGGTGGCATCCGCCGCGAGCTCTTCGGGAGAAGGGGCTTCTTGCGCGTAGGATGTCGACGCGAGCGCCGCGCCGAGTAGTACCATCGTTGCGATCGAGTTTCTCTTTGTCATTGCTGAGCTTTTCCGTTTTGTAATGAATAGTGTAAAGAACGCTGGCCAGAATGTAGCAGCGGACCCTTTACTACGTAAAGGGTCCGCACCAGGATAGTTGGTTAGGGTTGGTAACTGAGGTCCTGCCGCCGAGACCCCCAGGTGTAACTGATCCGCTTCAGCATCGGGCCGACACCGGCTCTGATCGCTGCACCTTCCTCGCCGAGTTTCTCATCGTTCATGTCGCGTTGCGTGAAATAGTCCGCTTGGCTGCGTGCTAGTGTGCGGATGCCGTATAGGGGCCCTTCGCCGGTGACGTTCTGGCTGACTCCAAACCCGTCACGAATGCCGTGCTTGCGGTTGAGTTCTGCAAAAGCCTTGATCGCGTCCTCCACGACTTGCTCCTGCCCGGCGCGGGCGTGTAAGAACGTGATGTGGGCGAACTGTGTTTCGTCGTCCGCCAACCGAGGTTGCTCCGGTCGATACGAAAGGTCCGGCCGCAGCGCAATGATCTGGCTGCTGTCGCCGTTAGCATGCATTGAAAGTTCGGCACCGAGGTCCGGGTTTGCTGCAAACGCCTTGCCGAATGTGGCGTTCTGAGTGTCCATGTCACCCATGCTGCTGAGCTGTGTGACGAACCTATAGTCGCCAGGGCTGTCGCCGCTCTGGGAGGCAAAGACCGGGAAGTCGGCGCCGGCATCCTTCAATGCCATCCACAGCTTCTTGACCGCGGCTTCATACTGAGCTTGATGGCCCAGTTGGATGTGAGCGGTGAATATGTTCAGGAACTGGGGCGGCGATGCCTCCTCAGCAGATACAGCAGGTGCGACCAGAACGGTTAGCGCTAGAAAAAGAACGTGAAATCGTTGCATCGGTGTCGTCCCCCTTGATGGACGAGCGATTCTACGGCAAGAGCGCGTACGGCGGCTAGAAAGGATGGGTAGGAGGCGGTCCTACCCCATCAACGGGTTTTTTCCAGTATCCTAGTTAGCGTGATGATCAGCCAACACGATAGGCAACAGTACGACCGGTTGGGGTACGCGATTTTGCCCAACGCGATCGATGCCGGCATGCTGCAGATGCTGCGCGAGGAGTGCGCCTACTTCGTCGGCTACATCGATGGCAGCATGAAGGCACGCGGTCGGGAAACCTACGGTATTACCCATCGCGGCAAGCGCTATTTCATCGCCAATCGTTATCGGCAGAGCCGCCGAATGGCGGAATTTCTCTACAGCGAGCTGATGGCCGAGGTGACGACCGCGTTCCTGGGCGACGATGTCTATTTGTTCAACGAGCAGTGGGTGGTGAAGGGGCCGGAACAGGGCATGAAGTTCGCTTGGCACCAGGACTCGGGATACGTGCAGTTCATCGACCCCGGCAACGATCATCGACCCTATCTCACTTGTTGGTGTGCGTTGGACGATATGTCCGAACAGAACGGCAGCATCTCCGTGTTGCCGCATGATCGGGTGGGGACTAGGCAGACGGTGCTGCCCCATATACAGGAACCGGGGAGCAACGACCTGATCGGCTATGAGGGTGATGATCCGGGCGAGCTCATCGAAGTCGCTGCGGGAAGTATCGTCGTGTTTTCCAGTACTTCCCTACACCGTAGCAGTGCCAATACGACCCACCGGCAGCGTCGAGCCTACCTGGCTCAGTACAGTGCCGTGCCGATCCAACGTTCCGACGGTTCGCGTTGGGCGCAGGCAGTACCGTTCGTCAAGAATCGCGAGATGATCTACGACGCCGATGCCGACACGGGTCCGGACGTGGATCCGGACGTAGATGGCCCCGAGCGGCTACCCTCGACACCGTGACCGAATATCTTTTCTCGGGGCTGAAGGTCCTCGACGTTGCCAGCGTGATTGCGGCGCCCGTGGCCGCGACCATGCTTGCAGACTTTGGCGCCGATGTGATCAAGATCGAACCTCCGGGCGAGGGGGATATGCTGCGTAAGCTATCGGCTATTCCGACCACGCCGGATGCGGACAGCAATTACTTCTGGCAGATGGACGGGCGCAACAAGCGCAGCATAACGCTGAACCTGAAGTCAGACGCTAGTCGGGTAGTGCTCGAAAAACTAGTTGCAGAGTGCGACGTGTTCATCACTAACCAGCCGTTTCCGGTACGGCGGTCACTCAAGCTCGAATACG
>CBDTZM010000482.1:0-2351 GCA_965364915.1 uncultured Pseudomonadales bacterium
CGCCTTGGACGAGACGCTTGCCATCTAAGCTCGAATACCGGGGCTACCTCTTCGACCTGGACGGCACCCTGGTAGACACCGCACCCGATATCAACGCTGCGCTAAACCACGTGCTCGTAAATGCCGGACACGACCCGGTGTCGGAATCGCTGACACGCCAATGGGTGGGTCACGGCGCACGCGCGTGTCTCGCCCAGGCGCTCGAACACAACGATGTAGCCGAACACCGCATCGACGCGATGCTGGCGGAGTTTCTCGAGCGTTACCACGCACACATCGCCGATCTCGGCGCGCCCTACCCGGGCGTCGTCGCAGCGCTGCAAACGCTACGCGAACGCGGCGCCAAGCTCGGCGTGGTGACCAACAAACGCGGAGATCTATCGAACAAACTATTGGATCAGCTCGGCATGCGCGAACTGTTTGATTGCATTGTCTGCGGGGATAGCACGCCAAATCCGAAGCCGGCGGCCGACCCGACGTTGCTGGCCTGTGCCGAGCTCGACCTACTCCCCGCTGAGGTGTTGTTCATAGGGGATTCGACTGCCGATGTCGAGAGTGCGCGCGCCGCCGGGTGCCCCGTGGTGTGCGTACCGGACGGGTACAACCATGGCATTGCGGCGGCAGACCTCGGTGCCGACCGCGTTATTGATTCGTTCGCAGACCTCGTTTAGGCTGCCCGCTCTCTTGCAATACTCTCTTGCAATACTCTCTTGCAATAACGGTAGCAAAAGGCATGCCGATCATGCGGCACAATACGCGCCTACGTTGGCGGGGCAGATAGGAAACCAGCACGCGCACGGACGTGGCGTCCGTCATTCCCATCACCGCAAGAGAAAAACCCATGAACGCCGAAGAGCTTGCCCGACTGGCAGCAGAAGGATACAACCGGGTTCCGGTCGTATATGAGGTCCTCGCAGATCTCGACACCCCGCTTTCAACCTATCTAAAACTCGCCAAAGGCCCGTATTCCTACTTACTGGAATCTGCCCAAGGCGGAGAAAAATGGGGCCGTTACTCCATTATCGGCCTGCCATGCCGCACCATACTGACGGTAACGAACCAACACATCAGCATCGCCACCGACGGTGCCGTCACGGAAGAACTGGAGAGTGACGACCCGCTCGCGTTCATCGAAGCGTTTCAAGCCCGCTACAAAGTAGCCGACCTGCCCGATCTGCCCCGCTTCTACGGCGGACTGGTCGGCTACTTCGGCTACGACTGTGTGCGCTACGTCGAAAAGCGCCTGGCAGCGTCAACGCCGCCGGACCCACTCGGCACGCCCGACATCGTGTTGATGGTGTCCGAAGAGGTGGTGATTTTCGACAACTTGAGAGGCCGCATGCAGCTCATCAGTTTGGTCGATCCCACCGAGCCGGATATCTATCAACGTACGCTCGAGAATCTCGAAAAACGCGCGCGCGGCTTGGCCAGGGCCGTACCACCGATACCCGAGACGTCTACCAACCAACCGGTCGACGAGAGCGACTTCGTATCCGAGTTTGGTGAAGAAGGGTTCAAACAAGCGGTCGAAAAGATTCGCGAATACATTCGGGCGGGCGACGTGATGCAGGTGGTGCTCTCGCAACGCATGTCGCTACCGTTTGGCGCCGACCCGATCAATCTGTATCGCGCACTGCGCAGCCTGAATCCCTCGCCGTACATGTATTTCATGGACCTCGAGGACTTTCAGATCGTCAGCTCGTCGCCGGAAATTCTGGCGCGCTTGGAAGACGGCACGATCATCAACCGGCCGTTAGCGGGCACGCGCCGCCGGGGCTACACCGAAGAAGAAGATCTAGCCCTCGAACAGGAACTCATCACCGATCCTAAAGAACTCGCCGAACATCTGATGTTGATCGATCTCGGACGCAACGACGTTGGGCGCGTTGCCGAGATCGGCAGCGTCGAGGTGACCGAGCAGTTCACGATCGAGCGCTACTCTCACGTCATGCACATATCCAGCAACGTCGTCGGCAAGCTCAAGGAAGGCTGCACGGCGATGGACCTGTTGCGCGCCACCCTGCCTGTCGGAACGCTCTCGGGCGCGCCGAAGATCCGGGCCATGGAGATCATCGACGAAATGGAACCCGTCAAACGCGGCATCTATGGCGGCGCAGTCGGGTATCTCGCCTGGAACGGCAACATGGATACAGCCATCGCCATTCGCACCGCGGTCGTCAAAGACGGCGTGCTCTATATCGAAGCCGGCGGCGGCATCGTGGCCGACTCCATAGCGCGACTAGAGTGGAAAGAGAGCATGAACAAAGGCCGGGCGATCTTTCGAGCTGCGGCCATGGCCGAAGCGCGGCTGCAGGTGTTGGAGTAGAACGGGGTCAGAGTAAAGTGCCAGA
>CBDTZM010000483.1:0-2346 GCA_965364915.1 uncultured Pseudomonadales bacterium
GACTCTGTCGAAGCCCTGGAAGAGCGCGTTAAAACGGCAGAACGCCAGCTCATCGTCAATTCGCTGATAGAGCTCATCGGCCGCAAAGAGGCAGCCGGATATTAGCGAGCTCAGGAACCTAGACGCGTCCGACGGCGCCGCGTATCAAACATTGCGCTTGCTGATGCTGCAGGAATCTCCCACCGCATTCAGCTCCGACTACCAAGACGAGAGCAATCTAGCGTTGGAACATTATGTCGAGCGCGCACGATTCGCAGCCGATAACTTCGTTGTCGGCGCATTCGACGACCAGCAATTGATCGGGTGCGCGGGCGGATACCGGGAAAAAGGCGCCAAACGTCGCCACATCGCGAACGTGTGGGGCATGTACGTTCATCCTGCCTACCGCGGGCAAGGATTGGGCCGTGAACTCTTGAATGCCGTCGTTGCGGGCTTGCGCAACCTCGATGGCCTGGAGCGAATATTGATCGGCGTCACCGCAGGCAACACCGCGGCCGAAACCTTGTACGCCAGCTACGGATTTGTGGCGTACGGCACCGAACCCGGTGCCATTAAGGTCGACGGTATCGACCACGGTGAAGTGTTGATGCAACTCACGTTGTCGCGTTAACGCGAATAACCCACCAGAACTCGCTATGATTGATCGATGCACGAAATCGACCAGCTATCCAACGGGTTCGACCTTGGCTCGTATAAGGTTTTTCCGCGTAAAGAACAGATTGTCGGACCAGAAGAAACCCACCACCTAGAGCACAAGGTGATGCAAGTGTTGGTCATGTTGGCGAGTAACGCACAGCAGCCAGTGACACGCCATGAACTGTTGGAAAGCGTCTGGTCGGGCACCGTCGTTGGCGACGAAGTGCTGTCGCGTGCCGTATCGCTGCTGCGTGGCTACTTCAAGGACGAACGCACCAATCCCACTTTCATCAGAACGCTGCCCAAACAGGGCTATGAACTGGTTCAACCGGTAACGCCGATTGCGGAACAGCAAGCGCCTTCACCAACAAAATCCTACGTGTTAGCAGGCTCGCTCGCAGGACTAGTGCTCGCCATCGCCGTTGCGACATACCTGCTTTCTAGACCTACTCCCCCGCCTACTATCGCCGTATTGCCATTCCAGGTACCTGACGAACTACAGCAAGTCGCGTACATCAGCGAAAGCCTAACAGATGAACTCACCACCCATCTGAGTACCTCATCAAAGGTAAACGTCGTCGCGCGACGTTCATCCTTTGCTTATCGAGACCCGCAAATCGACGCATCCGCGATCGGCGACCTGTTAGGCGCCACACATCTCGTAGAAGGCTCTATCTATCAAGCAGAAGGATCGTCGCTAAATGCTGTCGTGTATCTGGTAGAGGTCGAGTCGGGCACCAACGTCTGGTCTGTACAGATACAAGCCGACAACCCCGCCGCGTTACGCGAGCGGGTGGTCGCCGCGACGTTGCAAGCCATCAACGATGAAACGTCAGCACATGTCGGAGAATTGATTGCTACCCCAAGTCCGGTCAATCCGGACGCACTGCGGGCGTACTTCGAAGCCCGCTATCAATGGTCGTTGCGCGGAGAATTGCGCATCGATCGAGCCTTATCGCTGCTGAAGGAAGCGATCGAGCTCGAACCCAATTTCGGTGCTGCACACTTGGCATTGGCCCACGCACAGGTAGTACAACCTTTCTACACCAACCTGTCTGTGCCCGCCGGCTTCGAACTAGCACGCAGAAGTGCTGCACGCGCCGTAGAAGTGGACTCTACATTGGTCGCCGAGGTTACCGCACTCGAAGGCTTCATGTTAATGCGCCAACGTCTGTGGAACGAATCGTTGGCAGCATTGGAGCAAGCTCTCGCGCTCGATTCCGAAAGCGTTCTCGCAAACTATTGGTATTCGATGCTACTTTGCAATCTCGGGCGCCCCCAGGATGCGCTTCCGTATGCCGAGAAAGCGTCACGCTTGGACCCGGCATCTCCAGTACTAAACGACAGGTTAGCGGTTACCTACCTTTGGGTCGACGATCTAGCAGCCGCCACGAATCGTTATGACATCGCCAACAAGCTGGGTTATCTGGAAAGCACCAACCCCAAGAGTTTTTTCGTATTTTTGAATCGTGCCAAGCGTTTCGAAGCACTATCCGAGCTATTGCTACGTCTCGGCAACGACCCTCGATGGGTATTGCCCGTTATCGCAGGTCTCGAGAACGTCGAACTACGAGACTCGGCAAAATCAGCACTGGAGGCGGCGATCACCGAAGGCATCGTTCCAATGGAGCTGAGATTTGGTGCCTGGGTGTTGCTCGAGGATGCCGACCGCGCGTTCCGCGACTTCGATCATGATCTGAAAACCGACGA
>CBDTZM010000484.1:0-2338 GCA_965364915.1 uncultured Pseudomonadales bacterium
GCGCGGCAGAAACCTTTCTTTGCATCGGGCTGATCTATCTCGCGGTCATGTTGCTGGCCGCATTCTCCTATCGTTTGCCGGCGGCCCATTGGCAACCCGAAGGCTGGCAAGAACCTGATGAGGATGAACGTAGCGCACTGGTCTCCGGTAATCATGTCGATATCGATACGGCGCTGAAGACGCCGCAGTTTTACCAGCTGTGGATTGTGTTGTGTCTGAATGTCACCGCCGGTATTGGTGTGCTGGGCGTAGCTAGAACCATGATGACGGAGATCTTCGGCACAACCTTACCGGAAGTTGTCGACGCTGCTTTCGCCGCAACCTACGTGGTCATGATAAGCGCCTTCAATATGGTCGGGCGGTTTATCTGGGCCAGTACTTCGGACTATATCGGCCGCCGCAATACCTATTGGATTTTCTTCGTGCTCGGCATCGCGCTGTACCTTTCCGTCCCCTTTACCGCGCAGCAAGTCAGCGTCAATCCCTCGGTGGTGTGGCTGATCTACTTCTATGCCGCCACCATGATCATCTTCACCATGTACGGCGGTGGCTTTGCCACAATTCCAGCCTATCTTGCCGACATGTTCGGTACGCGTTACGTGGGCGGCATTCACGGTCGTCTGTTGACCGCCTGGAGCACTGCGGGCGTGCTCGGCCCGCTTGCGATTACGTCGCTCAGAGAAAATTCGAAGCTCAACGCCATCGATGCGCTAATGACCTCTATCGACCCGGCAGCGTTCAAGGCGCATTTCGGCGCACCGGTCGAACAACTGCAACTATTGGTAGAGCAGAATTCCGTCACGATCGCGCGCCTGATGGAAATAGCGCCCGCGGGAACGACCGATCCAACCAGCGGGCTGTACAATTCGACGATGGTATTGATGGCCGCACTCCTTGCGATCGCGCTCATCAGCAACGCCTTGATGCGACCGGTGCACGCGAAACACCATATCGTCGACTGATTCCTGAAAGGAATGGTGGGGTCGCTAGTCGTCAGGCGGCCCTTCGTCGATCAGTATGCCGCTGAGATTGGTGCGCGACGCGTGGTCGAGTTCCACCGCTCCCGCGGGGTACTCGTTGAGCTCGAGCAAGTAAGCAGTAACCGCCGCATACTCCTGAAGGCTCAAACTGTTGGGTGCAGCCAGGGGCATCGTCTGGCTGATGGTATCGATGAGGTCGACAATCGAGGCACCGGTCCACCGATACCTGAAATCTTCCCCGACGACTGACGGCACCGTACCCTCGCCGGCCGATTGTCCCGGAACGTTGGCGTGGCATTGGCCGCACGCTCGCACAAACACCTCTTCACCGCGCGTGGCTTGGGCGACCGTGTAGACGCCTTGCCAGATGGAGTGGAACTGAGCTGCAACAGTTGTTTCGGTCGTTGCCGACGGCAGCGCCAACGCGATGAGTTCGGGCGGCGTGCCGCCGATCGTGAGCGCGATGTACTGTTTGCCGTCGAGCATGTACGTCATCGGCGTGCTGATGGCCCCGCGCGGCAAATCCACCGACCCAAGCTCCGCACCGGTAGCCTTGTCGTAAGCGACCAACCGCGCCCCACCGTCGCTGCCCCCTGCAGACAGCGCAGTGAACAGCAGCGTTTTCGTCAGCAGCGGGCCACCGCGACCACTATCCCCGCCAAGTGGGGGAAGGTCTAGATCCCGCAGCAGAGGATGGCGGCGAATACGATCGCCGTTGCCGAGCGGTGTCATCCAGACGTGATCGCCCGTGTTCATGTCGATCGCGGTCATTCGTGAATACGGGGGTTTCACCAGCGGCAGCCCGCGTGGCATTGTCGGGGTATTGCGCCCGGCTCGACCCGAAAGCCTGAGAGGCTCCGGCGCGCCATGGGTGTATTGAAGCGTTCCGCCGTCGGGTTGATAGAAGGAGATCACACCGGCACGGTTGCGCGACGGCACGTACAGCATGCCCGTCGCGGGATCGACGGCAGCGCCGGACCAGTTGGCACCGCCGCCGCCGGTCGGCCTGAACAAGAGCCCCCTGGTCTCGCCGTCGTCAATCATCTGCGGTGTGTAAAGGGGACCAAGCCGAAAACCCTTTACGGCCTCGAGTGCCATCTGGCGTATCTCCGGCGTGAAGTCCACAAGGTCGTCTTCGACCACGCCCTGGTACTCGAAAGCAGCCGGTTTCGTCGGGAACGGCTGTGTCGGTGACGGCTGCTCGCCCGGCATGTTGGAATCGGTAGCGACCTCTCGCTCCTCGATGGGCCAAATCGGCGTTCCGGTCACCCGATCGAAAGCGTAGAGGAAGCCCTGCTTGCTAACCTGTGCCAAGGCCTTGATGGGCTTGCCGTCGACCGTGATGTCGAGCAGGTTCG
>CBDTZM010000485.1:0-2332 GCA_965364915.1 uncultured Pseudomonadales bacterium
TATCGAGAAGACTTCACGCTGAGCGCTCTGCACGAGGTTGCCCATTGGTGTATTGCCAGTCGTCAACGACGACGCTGTCGAGACTATGGCTATTGGTACTCGCCACCGCCGCGCCACGAAGCGGCGCAGCAACGCTTCTTTGCAGCGGAGGCGCGGGTGCAAGCGTTGGAAAGCTTGTTCGCGGCAGCTATCGGTGTGCGCTTCCGCGTTAGCGCGGATAATGTCGGTACGTCGTCGACCGGTTTTGCGGAAGCGGTGGCCAGGGCGGCGTGCCAGATCGACAGAGCCGGTTTGAGCGTGCGAGCGAACCAGTTTCGCACAGCGCTTTTGCGGACAGGAAACAGCGATGGATCCTCTGTATCTCATTGACGGTACGTTGTACTTTTTTCGCGCATACTTCGGCGTACCCGACCTTTTTGTCGACCGCAGAGGCAGATCGATCAACGGTGTGTATGGTTACCTGCAATTCTTGCTGCGGTTGTTGGTCGAACGCAAGGCTCGGTACGCGGCCGTTGCGTTTGACGAGAGTTTGACGACCAGTTTTCGCAACGACTTCTATCCTCGCTACAAAGCCAACCGAGCACCGGCCGATACAAACATCAAATTTCAAATAGGCGTCTGCCAAAAACTGACCAAGCAGCTTGGGATTCTGGAGGTATCGC
Organism: uncultured Pseudomonadales bacterium; assembly: GCA_965364915.1. Taxonomy (GTDB): domain Bacteria; phylum Pseudomonadota; class Gammaproteobacteria; order Pseudomonadales; family Azotimanducaceae; genus Azophilus. The sequence continues at coordinate 663 of CBDTZM010000485.1, forward strand.
ATCCGCGGTTCGAGGCGGACGACTTGATTGCCACTATGGCCGGTCGTGCGCGACGGCCGGTGGTCTTGGTCAGCCGCGACAAGGATTTGCGCCAGCTGTTGAACGCAAGCGTCACACTGATAGACCCGGCAAGTGACGCGCTGTGGGATGTCCCGACCTTCGAACGAGCCTATGGATTCTCCCCGGGATTGTTCGCCGACTATCAGGCGCTGGTAGGCGATAGCGTGGATAATATTCCGGGCGTGCCCGGCATCGGGCCAAAGACGGCAACCGATCTGATTCGCAACTTCGGCAAATTGGAACATCTGTATCGGCGTGTTGACGAATGGCGCGCCAACGGGTTAGGCCCCAAGGCATGCGAACGTCTGGCGACGCACAAAGCCGACGCTTTCATGATGCGTCGGCTCACGCGCCTGCACCGCCGAGCAGAGGTGCGGTATCCCTCTTCGACGCTCAAAGTACGACCTCCGGAGATTGCCGAGATGAGGCGAGTGCTGGTGCCTCACGCACTCGAGCAGCGACTGCAGAAACTGTTGGAAAGCTACGGTGGCTGAGCGTCTGGATTGTGTCGTCGTCGGTGCCGGCGTCATCGGGCTAGCGGTTGGCCGTGCGCTGGCCATGCGGGGCCTGGAGGTGGTTGTCGTCGAACGGTCCGAACTGATCGGAAGCGAGACGAGTTCCCGCAACTCCGAGGTCATTCATGCCGGAATCTACTACCCGACAAATTCCTTGAAGGCTGAGCTTTGCGTCGAAGGCAAGCACCTCTTGTATGAGTATTGCGCATCTCACCAGGTACCACACCGGCGCTGCGGGAAGATCATCGTCGCCACGACGGAAGGCCAGCTGGATACGTTGCGGGCATACCAGCGACAAGCACTGGACAACGGTGTCGGAGCGTTACGTTGGTTGGGGGCTGATGAGGTTCGTGAACTGGAACCCGAGGTCAAGGCGATTGCGGGCGTATATTCCGAGAGTACCGGCATCATCGATTCCCATGCGCTGATGCTCAGCCTGCAAGGAGAACTGGAACATCACGGCGGCATGCTGGCCCTCAACACGGAAGTCGAAAATCTTGCAGCGCTCGGCGATGGCATTAGCGTCACGACTAACGCGTTGCAACTCGAGGCGCGGTGGCTCATCAACTGTGCCGGACTGCAAGCGCCGGTGCTGAGCAGGCGGCTGACCGAGGACGCGCCGGGTCCGCACTATGCCCGCGGCCACTACTATGCGTATAGCGGCAAGACGCCGTTCAGCCGACTGGTGTATCCGGTGGCGCAGGCCGGCGGACTTGGCGTGCACGTTACGCTCGATCTGGCGGGACAAGCTCGATTCGGACCCGATGTCAGGTGGATCGATACCGTGGACTATACGTTCGACGACAGCCATCGCGACGAGTTCGTCGCGGCTATCCGGTGCTATTTTCCGGCGCTCGACGAGTCCCGACTGCATCCAAGCTACACGGGAATTCGCCCCAAGATCGTTGGTCCCGGCGAACCCGCGGCGGATTTTCGTATCGACGGACCGGCGCGCCATGGGGTGGGCGGGTTCGTCCATCTGTTGGGGATCGAGTCGCCGGGATTGACCGCGAGTCTCGCCATAGCGAAACGCGTAGTGGCCATCGTCGATGCTTAAGTTCGGGCTCGTGGTCAATCCCCTCGCGGGTATCGGCG
>CBDTZM010000486.1:0-2330 GCA_965364915.1 uncultured Pseudomonadales bacterium
AGCGCTCGGGCTGAAAGTTTTAGACTTATCATTAGGGGGGAGAAGCGATGCGGCTCATTACGTTTACCGAAGCCGGCAATACTCGAATCGGCCTGTTGCAGGACGATGCCGTGGTGGATCTTGCGGCGGTGGCACCCGAACTACCAACTGACATGCTGGCCTTCCTCGATGCCGGAGAAGCAGCGATGGCGAGTGCTCGGGATGTTGCCGGCGGCGCCAGCCACCTCGCAATCGCCGATGTCAGGCTCGAAGCCCCGCTCAGATCACCTAAAATCATCGGCATTGGCCTCAACTATCGGGCACACGCGGAAGAAAGCGGCATGGAGTTGCCGAAGTGGCCACTGGTGTTCACGAAGCAATCCCAGTCCATCAACGCACCCTACGGCCCCATCCATTGGTCGCAGGATTCCAAGTTGCTCGACTACGAGGGCGAACTGGGTGTGGTCATCGGCAAAACCTGCCGCCGTGTGCCGAAAGACAAGGCGCCAAACGTGATCGCCGGTTTCTGCATCATCAACGACGTCAGTGTACGAGATTGGCAAACACGCGGTACCCCACCCTCTTTCACCATGGGCAAATCATGGGACACGCATTGCCCCATGGGCCCGGCCATTACCACGCCCGATGAAGTCGATCCGCATAGCCTACAGTTGAAGACCTGGGTCAACGGTGAGCTACGCCAGGACACCAACACCGACGATCTTATTTTCGACTGCTATGAGCTCATCGAGTTTCTCTCAACCGCCTTCACGCTGGAAGTTGGAACGGTAATTGCCACGGGCACGCCTAGCGGGGTTGGTGCGGCGATGCAGCCGCGCGCATTCTTGAACGTCGGCGACGTCGTGCGGATCGAGATCGAAGGGCTTGGCCGGATCGAGAATACCGTCATAGAAGAGCCGAGCGACACGGCGAGCTTCTAACTCATGTCGACCCCAGACTTCGACGTCGCCATCCTGGGATTGGGGCCCGTCGGTTCGACGGCGGCCATTCTCTTCGCTCACGCCGGTTTGAAAGTCGTTGCGTTCGAACGCGATGCAGATGTGTACAAACTGCCACGGGCGGTCAACCTCGACGGCGAAATCGTCCGCGCCTTTCAGCGCATCGGCCTCGGTGACGAGGTCGCGAGCCTGCTACAACCGGTACGCGACGGCGATCGCGTCGGCTTCGCCAATTCCAAGCGCGAATGGCTATTCGGACGCGACAGCGCCGCGTTCGGATCCAACGGTTGGCAACCGGGCAACATGTTCGACCAGCCGGAGTTAGAGGGTTACCTGCGATCCACGGCGATAGAGCACGACAACGTAACCGCCTACATCGGTTTCGAGGTCAACAATTTCCATGATGACGGCGATTCGGTCACGGTGACGGCCGAACAAACAGAAGGCGAACAATCAACGACGGTCACCGCACGCTACCTTGTCGGCTGCGACGGTGCTTCGAGTTTCGTACGCAAGATTCTGGATATCGGCTGGCTCGATCTCGGCTACGATCACGATTGGTTGGTGGTCGACATCGTGACGAAACCGGGACACACCCTCACGAACGTCACGTTACAAGTGTGCGACCCGGATCGTCTGACCACTTACGTCTGCACCAAAGATCCCTATCGTCGCTGGGAGTTCAAGCTCAACCCTGGTGAAACGTGGGAAGAAATGCTGGAACCGGAACGCATCCACTCGCTCATCGACCCGTGGACGCCGCGCGATACCTACGACATTCGCCGCGCGGCGATGTACCAGTTTCACGCCGCCACCGCAGCAACGTGGCACATCGGCAACGTGTTCATCGCCGGAGATGCGGCCCATCAAACACCGCCCTTTCTGGGGCAAGGCATGAATGCCGGCATGCGCGACGTCGTCAACTTGGCCTGGAAATTTCAGATGGTGCTGTCAGGCGTCGCAAACGGTGCGCTGTTGAACACGTACCAACCCGAACGCGAAGCGCACGCCAACGATCTCGTCGATTGGGCTGTCGCGATCGGACAACTGATGGAACATACTGCTGCGGCCGAAGCCGCTGAACGCGCTGGCCAAGCGCCACCGGACATTCCGCCCAAGCACCAAGCAGCAGGTTACGGCCAAGGTCGGGAACAGCCGCCCATTCGCGACGGCGTGGTCAAACTCAATCAAGTGAGTGATACGGGGTCTACCGGCTATCTGTTCAGCCAACCCATCGTGCGCGATGCCGCGGACATCGAGTTTCGCCTCGACGCTCGCCTTGGGCCCGGTTTCGCGATCGTGACCAACACCAACGGCGACCTGAAATTGTCTGACGCTAGCCGGGCTATAATCGATCGAATACAAGGTAGACACGCTTCGCTCGAGGGGTTG
>CBDTZM010000487.1:0-2312 GCA_965364915.1 uncultured Pseudomonadales bacterium
GGACTTGACTGGTGCCTCCGCCGATCGTTGCAGAAAACGCGTTGAAGTAGGATCGCTGCCACAAGCCGCCACGGTCTGCGTGGGCGTCGCCTACCCATCGCGCGCCGTTGGCGCCCATGAGCGAAAGCGCAAATTGAAACAGACGGCGCCGGTGTTCTGTTCCACGCAATTTACCCGACATTGGGATGGCGGCCGGCCGTTCCGAGACGAGCGCAGGAACGCGCGCGCGTGCGCCGCACAGGCGATCGCCCTGTTCCGTGATCAAGAACTGGACTAACTGGTCGCGTATCAGCGGGTCATCAATAGCCGGCTTGCCGTCGCGTTTGGCGCGGCGCGCAAGCTCGACAACGTCTACTACCCCCATCGCGTTGCCGGCCAATCCGCCCGCCTGACCACCGGTCGCGCCGCGCTCGAATGTCAGCGTTTGCATGGCGATCTGCCAACCTTCGCCTTCCTTGCCCATCAAACAGGACACCGGAACGCGTGCATCGGTGAAAAAGGTTTGCGTGAAACCGTATTCGCCGGTGAGTTTTCGGATGGGCTGCACGTCGACGCCTGGGACGTCCATTGGTGCCAGGAAGTAGCTCAATCCGGCATAGCGATTTTCGGCGCCGGGATTGGTTTTCGCGAGCAGGATCATATATTTAGCGTACGTGCCTAAACTCGTCCAGATCTTGCTGCCGTTGAGAATGTATTCGTCTCCGTCACGCACGGCCGTCGTTGAGGCGGCGGCTAAATCAGAGCCGTTGTTGGGTTCAGAAAATCCCTGGCACCAGATATCTTCGGCGCTCAAGATACCGCGTATGTACTTGAGTTTTTCCTCCTCGGTACCGATGGCCAAAATCAGCGGACCAGCCCAATTGAGTCCAATCGTGTTCGGCACGAACGGTACTTGCTGACTCGCCATCTCGGCATTGACGATGTCCTGATAAACCTGTGGTTTGCCGCCGCCGCCGTATTCCTTGGGCCATGCCATGCCAAGGTAGCCGGCCTCGTACACGCGCTGCTGCCAATCGCGCAGGTAGTTGAACTGATCGTCCGTGCCGACCTCCATGAAGGTTTCCGGCAGCAGAAAGCCCGGATCTCTAGGCGGTCGGTTCTCGGTCAGCCAGGCTGCGACCTCGTCTCGAAACTCCTGCAATTCGGTCACCGGGACGACTGGTCCTCGGCCCAAGAAGGCTTACGTTTCTCGCGAAATGCCGCCATGCCTTCGGCGGCTTCTTCCGAGCGAAACATGCGCCCGCTCCATTCGGCGGTCTCCTTGAAACCCTCCTCGATCGATAGTTGCGGCACGCGGCGAACGAGCTTCTTGCATTCCGTTACCGCAATCGGTCCACCAAGGTTGATCATCGCGATTTCCTCTTCGACCGCTGCCACGAGTTGATCCCTAGGTACTGCGCGGTGGGCGAAACCCATCTCGACGGCGCGCGTGCCGTTGAACCGCTCGCCCGTGACGATGAGTTTCATACCGTGATGGGTGCCGAGCTTCGGCAGACAAACGACGGAGATAACCGCCGGAATCACGCCGATCCGCACCTCGCTGAAACTGAACTGCACGTCGTCGACCGTAATCACGATGTCTGCCGCACCGACGAGACCCAGACCACCCGCAAAGGCCGCGCCGTTCACGGCGGCAATGACCGGCTTGTCGCTGTCCATGATTAGTGTCAACACGTCGGGGTACGGCACCGCTCGCCGTCCATCGATGACTTGGCCCGGTGGGCTCTTCAAATCGGCGCCGGCGCAGAAAGCCGGATCGGTGCCGGTGATGACAATGCAGCGTACGTTCGCGTCCTCGTTCGCCGCGACGAGGTGCTCGTATAATTCCGAGACGAGAATCGATGAGAGTGCGTTGCGGTTCTCGGGGCGATTGAGCGTTATCCACGCCGCGCCTTTTTTGACGTCGTACAGAGTAGCTTCAGTGGTCGGCACGCTTATTCCCCTTCCTCTTCGTCGGTTTCCAAGACGACCAACATGGCACCGTTGTCGACTTGTTCGCCTTCGGTTACGTTGATTTCGCCGACCGTTCCGGCAACCGGCGCGGTGATTCGGTGCTCCATCTTCATGGCTTCCAGGATCATCAGCAATTGACCGGTTTCGACCTTGTCGCCCACAGACACTTCTAATGAAATGACCTTGCTCGGCATCGGTGCGAACAAACCGCCAGTGAACTCCGCAATACCGGCTTCCGGAAAACGTGCCAGCTCAGTGAGCTCGACGTCGCCGTTCGGTCCGTGTACCAACCAGCGGGTGCCGTCGGCCGTCACCGACATTTGCACGCGGCGGTTGTCGATCGCGAGATCGACCTCGCC
>CBDTZM010000488.1:0-2310 GCA_965364915.1 uncultured Pseudomonadales bacterium
TAGTCGCGTTCGGACAAAATTCCGACCAGATAGTCGTCGATCTGTACAAGGACCGCGCCGACGTCCTTCTCGTTCATGAGCTTCAAGGCGTCGAACACGGACTCCAGCGGTCCGATCCAGATCACCTGTTCGGATTTTTCTTCTAATATATCAGCGACATACCGCATGCAATGTCCACAGTTCCCTGCGCGTAACAGTAGAACGCCCGACCCCCATACGCAACGGTAAATTGTTTTCGGGAAACGGCCGGTGATAGGGTGGCCGTGGGCAGGGAACACGTGAGGCGGAGATGGCATATCAACAGATTGAGGTGGAGCGGCACGGCAAGATCGGCCTTGTGCGGCTCAATCGACCGCGCTATCGCAATGCGCAGTCCAGAATACTCCTCGAGGAAATGAACACTGCGTTCGCCGAACTCGACAACGACACCGCGATTCGAGTTGTCGTATTGGAAGGCGCCGGTGAACACTTTTCAGCCGGGCACGATCTCGGTACGCCGGAAGAGAAAGCCGATATGGAGGCCGAACCGTTCGGTCACGGTCAACTCGGGCGTATCAATCGATCTTGGCACTTGATGGTGGACTCGAGTCTGCGCTGGCGCGACGTCAAGAAACCGACCATCGCCGCCGTGCAAGGTTACTGCATCTTTGGCGGCTACCTCATCGCGTCATGCATGGACGTCATTATTGCGGCCGACGACGCCAAGTTTCTACCCTCGCACTTGCAGTTGTTTACCGCACCGTGGGATTTAGGCGTGCGCAAGGCCAAACAGATCTTATTCGAGAACCGTTTTATCCATGCCGAAGAAGCGCTTGAGCTCGGTCTCGTGGTCGACGTCGTCCCCAAAGCCGAACTGCACGATGCGGCGATGGCGCAGGCCGCACGGTTTGCCGATAACGACCCGTTGACGCTGCGGATGTTGAAGCAGTCGATCAATGCCGCTCAAGATGCCATGGGTTATCGCAACGCGGTCCAGGCAACCCATTCCAGCTACATGATGCTCGAGATGGCTGGATCGGTGAGATCCAAGAAGGGCGACGAGAAAGGCGAACGACGACTCGGCGGTGTGGCTAAAGCGTTGGCGAAGGAACAACAAAAAAATAGCTAACCGCGGTCTTCCAAGAACACGCACCCCGGACAGCCGCCGTCGGCCAAGCGGGCCTCGGCCTCGGTCCGATCCTCTGCGGTCTGATACTGCGGATCCGCAAATCGTTGGATGCGGTCGTCCGACTGCTTCGGATCGCCACCGGGTCGGGGTCGCATGACGCCGTCCTTCCAGTCGTCCTGATCCGCCCATCGATAAGGCAGCAAGCGAATGGTGCCGGGTTCCTGGATGGTTTCGAGCACGGTCAACGTATCGATCATGATCTTACGTTGCAGACCCTTGTCATGCGGTTTGCCGGCCGTGCGGCCCAGCGGGTAGTCGAGGTACACGGCTCTAGGTGGATTTACCGCTTTGGTGATCGAGTAAGCGCTCGACATGCAGATTGTCGAAATGCCGCGACTTTCGAGTTCCCTGGCGATCAATCCGACGGATTGGTGACAAACGGGTCAGACAGGCACCAATATCGCGACATCGACCTCGTCTTTCAGTAAGCGCTCGGCAAGTGCGGGTGCCAACACGTCGCGCACTTTACGCGCCGAGTAGATGCCGCCCATGAACGTATACGCATTCGCTCCGAGACTACCGATACGTGTGTGAGCGACCAGATCACGCAACGTTTGCAATGGAAAAACCACGTTGGGGTCGGCGCGTGCGTCGGTGAGATCGTAAGCGAAGTGGGTGGCGCGCAACTCATTCATCGGCGTGTCGGATGCGATGACCCGATAGCTGAAGTCGTCCCGATAGTGGAACGCCACTTGGCCGTGCTGATAGATGCCGCCGGACGCGATCAAGCCGATCCGGGCGTTGCTGAGCGCCTTGGCAACCGGTACAAAAGGTGGTTGATCCTCGTTGTGCACCCATTGATACGACGGGTAACCGAGATGCTCGTACTGTTCGTGGGTGCGAGCGATGTAGTCGATCGGATGCAGGTTGTCGAGCGTGACTTTCATGCGCAGCATCGTGATGCAAGCGGTAGGTGTTCGCAAGTGTTGGACAAACTACGTGACCGGATCGAGACGTTTGTTGGGTCTCCAATTGCGCCCGACCTTCGCGCACGGCTTGCCGTCGAGTCATCGGTTAAGCATCACCTCGAAGCACCCGATGCCGCATTCAAAACCAAAGGTGCTCCGGCGGCCACAAAGCCTGTCGTCGCCAGGCCCGCGCCAAAGCCGGCCACCACTCCTGGCACGACCCATCGCGCCAGC
>CBDTZM010000489.1:0-2308 GCA_965364915.1 uncultured Pseudomonadales bacterium
CCCGTCGACGAGACCCGTCAGGTTCACGGTATCCGCCGGAATATTGATATTGTGCGATTCGGCATCGACGTCGCTGAAGTCGAAGCGAGCGGTGGCGAAACTGCCAACGGCGAGTGCAATTAGTGTAATCACGACCATGACACCGGCGACGATGACGGGACCCCAGCCGAAACCGCCCATGTGTTCGAACCATTCCCGTTTGAAGAGTGCGATCATCGTATTCATGACTGGTCTCCTACAACGGCGACGAACAGTTCGGCCAGGTTGGGCGTAGCGACCTCTCCGTGTTGGGCTAGCGCGGCTCGGTCGACACCGCGGAATATGCAGTCGGTACCTTGCAGCGACTTTCGCTCTGACAGCGGTTGCAACTCGCGAAGCGCTTCCAGTTCGTTGGTGCCCACGGTCACTTTGGCGAACTCGACGGGTAACTGATCCATGCTCAAGCTCAGTAGCGTACGGCCGCGGTGGATGAACACGACATCGGTCAGAATATGTTCGATCTCACGCACTTCGTGGGTCGTGATCAGAATGGAGCGTTGATCTTCGAAATAGTCGTTCAACACCGCATCGTAAAACTGCTGGCGATACAGAATGTCGAGACCCAGCGTCGGCTCGTCCAGCACCAGGAACTCTGCGTTGATGGCGAGCACGATGGAGAGGTGCAGTTGAACGTTCATGCCTTTCGAAAGGGTATGGACCTTGTTGTCGAGTTTGATGTCGGTTTTCGCCAGCGTGTTGAGCGCGGCCTGTCGATCAAACGAAGGGTTTACGCCTTCGACGAAGTCGAGCAGGTGAGTGATCTTCATCCAGCGCGGCAGAATGCCGACGTCGGCGATGTACGCGGTGCGTTGCATCAACGCCTTGCGATTGTGTGTTGGGTCGATGCCCAACACGTCGATCTCGCCGGCGTCTAGCCGAGAGATGCCGAGGATGCTGTTCAATGCTGTGGTTTTCCCCGACCCGTTGGGTCCGATCAAGCCAACGATACGCCCGGGTTCGATGCTGAGATTGAAGCCGTCCAGCGCTGCCACGTCGCCGTAGTTTTTGATCAAGCCTCGTGCTTGCAACACGCTCATGAAGATTCTCCAGACAACAGGTGTTCGGCGTCGAGCTGCAGGTTTTCAATGCGCGCAAGTGTTGCGGGCCACTCTTCGCTCAAGAAACGTTGGCGCTCCCGTTCGAGGGCTTGCGCTCTGGCACCTTCGTTTACGAACATGCCCAAGCCGCGTCGCTTCTCGAGTAGGCCCTCGTCCACGAGGGTTTGGTAGGCCTTGGAGACGGTCAGCGGGTTGATGCGTTCTTCACTTGCGACCTGCCGTACGGACGGCACCGCTTCGCCTTCGGGCAACGAGCCGCTTAAAATTTGGCTGAGGACGAGCTGCCGCAGCTGCAGGTAGATCGGCTCGTTGTCTTTCCATTCGTTCATGGTGGTGCACTGTACTAGAGAGTTAGTGTATTAGTCAACTAATACACTAAAACAATGCGAAATATTTAACTTCACCATGAAAATCAATGAGTTAAAGGTCGATTACGGCAGGGAGCACTTCGGACTGGAATAGGGTATCGCGAACGTCGAGGTGCAGCATGTCGACGCCAAGTGCCTGATATTCCTGAATTTTGGTTAGAACGGTGGCGGGACTGCCGATCAAGCGCGAACTGTAGCCTTCGTTGGTATCCAGCGCACTCAGGGGGTCCTTGTCGCTCTCCCACATGCCTTCGGCGCCGTCGACCCGTTCGCGACGCTTCGCGACCAGCTTACGGTCGACGCGGGCGAGTCTTGCGTCGATCGCGTCCCACGCGGCCGCGTCGGTTTCTCGACACAGGGGTGCAGCATACAGAGCGAAGCGTATTTGCCGGCCCGTCGTTATGCAGGCAGCGCGGACCCGTTCGATGATCCGAGCGATCTTGGCCGGTTGCCCGCCGTTCAAGAACATCCAGTCGGAGTGTTGCGCGGCCATGTCGATGGCTGCTGCCGACTGACCGCCTTGGTAGACCTCTAGCGTTTGCGTAGGTTTTGGTTCCAAGACGAGATTGTTGGCCCGATAGAAGTTTCCCTCGTATGAGAACGGCTCACCGCGCCAGGCGCCGCGGATGACCTCGATGAATTCTGCGGAACGCGCGTAGCGTTCGTCGTGGGTCAGCGCATCGATGCCGTACATGTCGAACTCAGCCAGGTTCCATCCACTCGTGACGTTGATCGCCCACCGGCCACCGCTGATCCGGTCCAGCGTTGCGCCCCACTTGGCCACCGCGGTGGGTTGAAAGAAACCCGGATGAACGGCCGTGACGAGCTTGAGTGTGGAGGTTT
>CBDTZM010000490.1:0-2276 GCA_965364915.1 uncultured Pseudomonadales bacterium
CTGCAGGCGGATTTCGGTTGGAGTAAGACGGTGATGGCCGCGGCCTTTGCCCTGACTCGGATCGAGAGCGGTATCTTGGGACCGTTGCAAGGCTGGCTGGTCGACCGCTTCGGGCCACGCCTCGTTCTGAGTATTGGCACGATTCTGTTCGGCATCGGCTTCATGTTGTTCAGCCAGATTGAATCGTTGCTCGCGTTCTACCTGACGTTTGCACTCATGGCGCTGGGTTCTAGTCTTGGGGGTTTTGCGACGCTCATGGTGTCGTTGGTGAACTGGTTCGACCGTCATCGCGCCAAGGCGGTTTCCATTTCGCAACTCGGCTACTCGCTTGGCGGTCTGTCGGTCCCGCTCTTGATCATCTCGCTGGAAGCTTTTGGCTGGCGCACGACCGCGTTTTGGTCAGGCGTTCTGGTGTTGGTAGCTGGCCTGCCCCTGGTGCAACTCGTCCGTCATCGTCCAGAGGACCACGGTGAAGCCGTCGATGGCATTCACATTGCCGAAGCCGAACGAGAGTCGAGCGCAATTGTCGGACGAGATTTCACCGCGCGCGAAGCGATGCGCACGTCGTCGTTCTGGTTGATTTCCTTCGGCCACTCTTTCGCGCTGCTTGTCGTGTCCGCGGTGATGGTGCACTTGGTGCTGCATCTCAACGAGGGTCTCGGCTATTCGCTTGCGGCGGCAGGTGGCATCGTCGCATCGATGACGGCCTTTCAAATGGTGGGCCAGGTGATTGGCGGGTACGTTGGCGATCGCTTCGACAAACGTTATATCTGTATGGGGTGCATGGCGGGCCATTCGGCTGGCCTGATACTGGTGACGTTTGCCACGTCGCCGTGGATGGTATTGGGTTTCGCCGCGTTACATGGGTTGGCCTGGGGCATTCGCGGACCGCAAATGGTCGCGCTGCGAGCAGATTACTTCGGACCGACGTCGTTCGGCACCATCATGGGTTTTTCCTCGTTGATCGTCATGCTGGGCATGTCCGCGGGACCCATCGTTGCGGGGTACATGGCGGATACTTCCGGCGACTACCAGAGCGGTTTTACGACGCTCGCCTGCTTGGCGTTGATCGGATCGATTTGTTTTTTCGCTGCGCGCCCGCCTAAGCCTCTTGAGAGGACTGTCGTGCGCTTGTCGTAAACCGCGGGCCTCTCTCACTTTTATTTCCATGGTTCGGGCGCCTCAAGGCTTCGGTTATCGAGTGAAAGATGATAAAAAGCGCACCCTATGCGTTTGGTCACTTTCATAACGCTGCTCCTTTTGGGATTTGCAGCGACGGGGAACGTTGTTGTCGATAATCCGCCTGCGGATTTGTTGCCCGACACGCCTACCGTTCCCGCGGAAATTCTCAAACTCACAATGGTCGAAGGCGCCGAGCCGCCCGTCGTCGTCGATGGCCAACTGGACGAAGCTATATGGGCCGAAATTCCGGCTTACGATGAGTTCGTGGTACTCGACCCGGACACCCTCGAACGCGGTGTTTATGCGACGCTCGTGCGATTTCTCTACACCGACCGTGGGTTGTACGTGGGCATCGATATGGAGCAACCAAAAGAAACGCTCGTTCGCCGGTTGTCGGGGCGAGACGCGCGGCGCCTCAACCGAGATGGCGTTTCGCTGACGATCGATACCTCCGGCGAAGGTCGCTACGGGTACTGGTTCGGTATCAATCTCGGCAACGCATTGACAGATGGCACGGTGCTACCCGAACGACAATTCTCGAGTCGCTGGGACGGGCCGTGGCGCGGCGCGAGCGCCGAGACTGCAACCGGTTGGTCCGCCGAGTACTTCATTCCTTGGGGTACCGTCGCCATGCCGCTTGCGGGCGAGACTCGGCGCATGGGTGTGTACTTGTCGCGTAAGGTGGCATTTTTGGACGAACGTTGGGGTTGGCCTTCGCTACCCGGCACGCAGCCTTTCTTCATGTCCGCGTTGCAGCAAGTAGAACTGCAAGGCATCGCGCCGAAACAGCAATACAATATCTATCCCTTCTCGTCGGTAACCATCGACCAAATCGATGCCGACACAGACTATCAAGTTGGTGCCGATCTCTTCTGGCGGCCGTCCAGCAACTTTCAGGTCAATGCGACGCTGAATCCGGATTTCGGCAGTGTCGAATCCGACGATGTTGTCGTCAATTTCTCTGCGACAGAAACGTTCTTTCCCGAGAAGCGTTTGTTCTTTCTAGAAGGACAGGATGTTTTTGTTGCAACGCCTAGGGCCGACGCCAGTCGCGGTGGTGGCACCATGCTTCTCAATACTCGACGTATCGGTGG
>CBDTZM010000491.1:0-2272 GCA_965364915.1 uncultured Pseudomonadales bacterium
CGGCGCTTATCTCGTTCAGCCATTCCGCCCAGTATGGCCACCATGACCCCGGCTGTTCCTTGGCGTCCTTGAGCCAGTCCTCGGCAGCGGCCGGTGTGTCGGGGTTCACGTAGAACTTGCGCTTCGACGAGGTGGGCGGGTTGATCAGGCTTTGGATATGACCTGCCGTACTCAGAACGTATGTGACTGTACCGCCGAGAATCTGCGTGGTCCGATAACACGCCTGCCAGGGCGTAATGTGGTCGGTGGTACCGCCGGTCACGAACGTGGGCACGGTCACCTTGGCAAGGTCTATCGGCACGTCGTTGATGACCAACGCGCCTTGTTTGGTGAGCAGGTCGCCCTTGAATACGTCCAGGAAGTCGCTGTGCAACCGTGCCGGTAGGCGAGTGGTGTCGTTGTTCCAGTAGAGGATATCGAACGCCGGGGGCGCGTCGCCGTGCAGGTAGTTGGAGACCACGTAGTTCCAAATGAGGTCGTTGGGGCGCATCCAGTTGAACACGCGAGCCGTATCGTTGCCGTCGAGCACCCCGGCCTTGGCGGAACGTTTGCGCGCAGACTCGATGGTCTCATCGTTCGTGAACAGTCCCATCACGGAGTCGCCGCTGGCTTGTTGCAGGACGTTCACCATCAACGTCAGTGAGGCAACCTTGTCGAGATCGCCTTTGCCCGCAAGATACCCGAGAGCGACCGCAAGAGTGATTCCACCCGCGCAAGCGCCCACCATGTTTACAGCATCGGCACCCGCTACGTCGCGTGTCACGTCTATCGCGTTGTCGAGAGCGCTAACGTAGTCGTCCAAGCCCCAGGCGCGATGCTCGGCCACGGGGTTACGCCAAGACACCACGAACACCTGAAAACCTTGTTCCGACAGGTATTTCACCATGCTCTTTTCCGGTGACATGTCGTAGATGTAGTACTTGTTGATTTGCGGCGGCACGATGAGCAGCGGCCGCGAGTTCTGCCTGTCGGTGTGGGGTTGATACTGGATCAACTCGATGATGTCGTCGCGATGGATCACCGCTCCGGGCGTATTGGCGACGTTTTGCCCGACCTTGAATGCCGACTTGTCGACTTGGCTCGGCATGCCTTGGTTGTGTTGCAGGTCGTGCACGACGTTGCGCAATCCGGCGGCGAGGCTCGCACCGCGCGTATCGACCGCTTTCTTGAGCGCCGACGGGTTGCCGAATAAAAAGTTGGTCGGCGCCAAGGCATCGGTCGCGATGGACGCAACGAATCGCGCCCGGTCTAAATCTTCACCCTCGAAGCCGATGGCTTCGATCCAGTCGTTGACCGACGCCTGCCACGCCATCCAGCTCTTGGCGATTCTGGAATAAAAAGGATTGTCTTTGAATTGTGCGTCGGTGAAGCGTCTGTCCTTTGGCGCCGGTTCGTAATCGGACGATCCGAACAGCACCTTGACCAACTCACCGTTCAACTGCATCGCGTGTTGCGCCGCAACCATGGGTTGCCGCATTGCCGCTTGCAAAACTTGAGCCGTTGATTTCGCCAAGTCTTCCATACTCGCGCCCACCATCGGATTCAGGGTGAGTATGTGGTCGTCGACCGAAGTATCTTCTGTTGCCATAGTCACGTCCTCCCGGCCACGCTTCCAGTGTACGCTCGAATAGGAACGATGCAATTCGTCATGCCGTTGCAAGGTTGTTAGAGGTGTCCTTGAGGCGCATATTCGCTAACTCAACGATCGACTCTACGGCAGGCAAGATTGAGTAAATTCAACCAACCCCTCTCCGGCAACGAGATGCCGCGGTTTGCGGGGCACGCATCGATGTTTCGGCTACCGACGGAGACCACGGCACGTGGCCTCGATGTTGCCATCGTAGGCGTGCCGCTCGATATCGGAACGAGCAATCGCAACGGCGCCCGCTACGGCCCGCGCCAGATTCGGTCGGAGTCGGTGTTGGTGCGTCCCTACGGCATGGCGACCGGTGCGGCGCCCTTCGACTCCTTTCAGATTGCTGACTTGGGCGACGTGCCGCTCAATCCGTATCAGCTGGACAAGTCGATCGGCATCATCGAACGCTATTACGACGACATCTTGTCCGACGCTGCCAAACCGGTGTCGATCGGCGGCGATCATACGATTGCGCTACCGATATTGCGCGCCGTCGCCAAAAAGCATGGCCCGGTAGCCCTGGTGCACGTCGATGCGCACGCCGACGTCAACGACGAGATGTTCGGCGAGAAGATCACCCACGGCACGATTTTCCGTCGCGCCATCGAAGAGGACCTGGTCGACCCCAACAAGATG
>CBDTZM010000492.1:0-2271 GCA_965364915.1 uncultured Pseudomonadales bacterium
GTCGTGACCACCGATTTACGCCTCAATGAACCCCGGTATGCGTCGCTGCCAAACATCATGAAGGCCAAGAAAAAGCCCATGGACGTGCTGACGCCGGACGAGCTAGGGGTCGACGTGACGCCCACCTTCGAAGTGCTGTCAGTGGAACCACCGGCCGAACGGCAAGCGGGCATTAAAGTGGCAAGCGTCGAGGAACTGGTCGACAAGCTCAAAAACGAAGCAAAGGTGATCTCATGAGTACGCTGGTCGTTGCGGAACACAGTGATGATGCGCTGCGCCCGGTGACGCTGATCGTCGCTGCGGCCGCGCAAGCGCTCGGCAACGGGTTCGACGTTCTGGTCGCGGGAGAGAATTGCGCCGGGGCGGCGGAAGAAGCCGCCAAGATTGCCGGCGTCGGCAAGGTGATCGTTGCCGACAACGCGGCATACGGCCATCAGCTACCCGAGAATATCGCACCCCTGGTTGCCGAGGTCGGCGCCGCCTATACACACATCTTCGCCGGGCACACGACGACGGGTAAGAATTTTCTGCCGCGCGTCGCCGCCACCCTCGACGTTGCGCAGATTTCCGACATCGTGGCCGTCGATAGCGTGGATACCTTCAAGCGTCCCATCTACGCCGGCAACGCGATCGCGACCGTGAAGTCCAACGACCCGATCAAGGTCGTCAGCGTGCGCGGTACAGCCTACGATCCGGCTCCGGCGGAAGGCGGATCCGGCACCGTCGAGGCGCTCGACAGCGTACACGATGCCGGTAACTCGACATTCATCGGCGAAGAGATCGCCAAATCGGAACGCCCCGAGTTGACGGCGGCGAGCATCATCATCTCCGGCGGCCGAGGCATGGGCAGCGCTGAGAACTTTCAATTGCTGGAAGGTATCGCTGACAAGTTGGGCGCCGCGATCGGTGCCTCGCGCGCGGCGGTCGATGCAGGCTTCGTGCCCAACGACATGCAGGTCGGCCAAACCGGTAAGATCGTCGCACCGGACCTCTATATAGCGGTCGGCATTTCCGGCGCGATTCAACACCTTGCCGGCATGAAAGACAGCAAGGTCATCGTGGCCATCAACAAGGACGAAGACGCACCCATTTTCCAGGTCGCCGACTATGGTTTGGTCGCCGATCTATTTCAGGCTCTACCGGAGCTTGAGGCTCTGTTATAGTGCCGCTACGGGGTGTTGGGACGTTAGTTAATTGAATGGAAGGAGTCTAATCAGTGGCAGTTTACGAACTTAACAACGGTCAGCTGTTACGTGTTGCACGGAGCATCAGCGGCAAACTCGAGCAACGCTATTTCAGCCTCATCGGGCTGAACAAAACGAAGCAACGCGATGTGCGCCGCCAAGCCAAAGCACTCGATTCGAAATGGTCCGACGCGCAGGACAAGGCCAAGAACAAACGGGTTCGCTCGGCCGCCACGGATAAGAAGCACACCACCGGTGTGCGCGGCATCAATCTCGTCTACCGTCCGTCACCGGCGTTTCGCGTGCAGGTTCAAACCGGCGGCAAGTCCTTCGTGCGCGAGTTCTCGGTCAAGCGCCTCGGGGCAGACAAGGCTTGGCGCGAGGCCACCAGGTACCTGGCGAAGTGCAGGGGTTACAAGAGCGCTCCCCAAGATTGGAACGCGCGCATGCCGCGGGTGCCGAAAAAGGCACCGAAACGCCGTTGAGGCTGATTGACGTTCTACGCCACAATCGAGGTTTCCCGACCCGCTAAGCTCCGAAGTTAATTGCTCGGCGTACGTTTCGCCGTGTACCAGGTGACGGGTTGCGCGTGGTTGTGCACCTCGTTCGCGACGTCGAGTATCAAGCTAAACAACGCCATGCGCACGATGACCCCATTGTCGGTCTGGCGGAAGATCGCGAGGTTCGGATTCTCGTCGAGATCTGCATCGAGTTCTTGAGCCGAAGCGCGTGAGTCGCGGGGCAGGGGGTGCATGATCACCGTGTTCGGTTCGCAATGCTGCGTGTAGATCGTCTGATTCAACCGGAATAACCCGCGATAGCGGTCCGCTTCATCCTGAGTTGGGAAGCGCTCCTCCTGAGTGCGCGTGACATAAAGAATGTCGACGTTGTGAATGCCGCTCTCGAGTTGGTGGTGTATGACCACCTTGTTACCCTTGGCGCGCAGGCTTGCAACGATATCCTCGGGTGCTTCGAGTTCCGGCGGTGAGACCAGGTGGTACTCGACGTTGTCGTAGAGCCCGAGTACTTTGCACAGCGAATGCACCGCCCGGCCGTACTTCAGGTCGCCCACCAAGGCGATGCGCAA
>CBDTZM010000493.1:0-2266 GCA_965364915.1 uncultured Pseudomonadales bacterium
CACCTGCAGCTGCGCCATGATGGTGTCCCAGACCTGCAGTGCCCCCGCCGCGCCGGTTAATCCTGCGGGCTCGTTATTGTCACGGCCGACCCAGATTACGGACAAGCGGTTGTCGTCGAATCCCGCATACCAGCTGTCTCTGTAATCATCGGAGGTGCCGGTCTTGCCGGCCACGCCGAACTTGGAGAATCGCGATGACCGCCCGGTTCCTCTACGCATGACGACCTCGAGTGCGCGGTTCAGCGCGGCTGCGGTCGCCGGTTCAATGCGCCGGCTCATGGTAAACGTGTGGTGCGTTACGGGTGCGCCACTTTCGTTGAGACCCGAGATGACGGCCTTGGGTGGCAGATGGAAGCCGCCGCTCGCGAAAATCCCATAGAGGGCAGAAACCTCGAGTGGGGTCATCGACTCGGCACCGAGAAGCAGAGAAGGATACTGGTTGGTGGGCGCACGACCCGTGAGCGATTGTAGTCTGGATGCGACGTTGTCGACCCCGAGCTGCAGGCCCAGGCGTACCGTGGCCAAGTTGAGCGAATCGCCCAGCGCTCTGACGAGGGGCACCGATCCATGAGTCTCGAAGTCGAAATTTTGCGGTGACCAGGTGTCGGTATCGGACATCTTCAGCGAGATAGGTGCGTCATCGATCTCGCTCGCCAGGTGGTATCCAGACTCGATTGCAGTGAGGTAGACGACCGGTTTCAACAGCGAACCGGTGGGTCGATTGGCATTGAGGGCTCTGTTGTAGCCATCGACGCCGCTGTGCCGTCCACCCGCTAAAGCGAGTACTTCCCCCGTTTGCGTGTTTGTCACGACCGCGGCTGCTTGTAACGTGTTTGGTTCGAGCTGGCGGTTCGCTTCGATGCGCGCCAACGCATCCTGAATGCCACGCGCTACGGCTTCTTGGGTTCTTGGGACCAAGGTGGTGAACACGCGCAATCCCTGAGATGCCAACACCGCGTCGTCGTATTGCTCGGCGAGGTTAGAGCGCACCAGATCCATGTAGGCGGGGTAGTAGGCGCCGCCGCGGCGGCCTCCCTCGACGATGCCGAGTGGTCGAGAGGTGGCGATGGCCGAAGCGGTCGCGTCGATAATGCCCGCTTGCCGCATGATGCCTAGCACCCTGTTGCGGCGTTGCAGAACGCGGACGGGATGACGAAAGGGGTTGTAGTACGAGGGGCCACGGATCACGGCGAGCAGCGTCGCTACCTCGTGTGCCTCGAGCTCACCGAGTGGTTTGTTGAAGTAGAACTGCGCACCGAGACCAAAACCGTGAATCGCCCGCCCGCCGTCTTGACCGAGAAAAATCTCGTTGATGTACGCGTTCAACAGATCCTGCTTGTCGAAGCGCGCATCCAGAATGACCGACATGGCCAGTTCGCGAAGTTTGCGCTCGAAGGTACGGCGATTGTCCAAGTAGTAGCTTTTCACCAGTTGTTGGGTAAGAGTGCTGCCGCCTTGGCGCAGCTCGCCCGACGTCACGTTTACCCAGATCGCTCGGACAATGCCTGCGATGTCGAAGCCGGCGTGGGTATCGAAGTTCTTGTCTTCGACTGCTTTCAGGGAATCGGTCAAGAGCGTTGGCACCTGCTCCGGCGTGAGCACGATGCGGTCTTCGCCGTGGGAGGGGAAAAAGCTGCCAATCGTCGGTGGGTCGAGCCTGACGAGTGGTATTGGCTGACCCGCATCATTGACGATTGCGTTGATGCGGTTGTCGGCAAATTGCAAGTCGAGCAGTTGCGAGCTGCGATTACGTTCCATAAAGCGAAATGCGCGCGCGTAGACCGTGAGCGTGTTGTCGGTACGCTTGAATTCACCGGGTGCGCGAGCGTTGGCCGTCTGTCTGTAGCCGACCCGTTCGAGCTCTTGCACCATGTCATTGAGTGAAATCGCCGCACCCGGAAACAGTTCCAGAGGTTGCGCATAAACGAGCGCAGGAACCGACCAGCGGCGGCCTTCGAAGGTTTCGATGATCGTTCGGTCAAGGTGGATCAAGTAGCCGGCCACGAACAAGACCCCGAGCACCGAACTCCACAACCCTGCTTTCACGATGCCGCGTAACCAGCGATGTGGTCGTCTAGTGGAGCGAAGCGCTGGTGACTTAGCCACGAACCTTGCTACGCATAGCCGCCTTTGGGGAAGGCCGATGCTTTACGGCGAGCTACGTCGATGAAGCCGATGATAGGACGAGGCGGGCGCGAACGTTGGTGAGTTCGGTTTCGGTCAACAGGCCCGAATCGGCCAGGCGTTGCAGTTCGGCGAGGTGTTT
>CBDTZM010000494.1:0-2251 GCA_965364915.1 uncultured Pseudomonadales bacterium
GATGGTGCGTTACGCCAAACTGTTGGGCAAAGCCGCGGCCATGCGGCCGCCCAAGTTGGTGGAAAGCGACCGCCGCGACAGATTTGCGTTGGCGAGTCTAGCACTACGGATGCGTCTTCTGGGCCGAGACGACATGCGCGAACTGTTGCGCGTGGGTGCGATCAACCTGTACGACGTCCTCAACGAGAAGCTGCAAGACGAACGCTTGAAAGGTGCGCTTGCTGTAGACGGCGTGCTGGGTTCGCACATGGGTCCACGCTCTCCCAATACCGTGTTGGGGTTTCTGTATCGACGCCTGGGAGAGGCTTCAGGGTTTGGCGGCCCAGCGATTCCGACGGGCGGGATGGGGGCCGTCAGCGAGGCGTTTGCCGCGTCGGCGCGAAGCGCGGGGGCAGACATTCGCACCGGTGCGTCGGTCGAACGGGTGCTCGTCGAAAATGGGCGGACGTCCGGCGTGCGACTGGTTGGGGGTGAGCAACTGCTGGCGGACGTGGTCGTTGCCAATACAGATCCAAAGACCACGTTTGAGCAACTGGTTGGCTTTCGGCAGTTGGAAACCGGATTCTGTCGGCGCATCCACAACCTGCGCATGCGAGGAACGACGGCCAAGTTGCACCTCGCGCTGGACGACCTGCCTGAATTTAGGGGTGTGGACGCCGAGAGTGTTGGTGGCCGCCTGGTGATCGCGCCGGATTTGCGATACGTCGAGCGCGCCTTCGATCACGCCAAGTACGGAGAGACTTCCGACGCCCCGGTGATGGAGATCAACATTCCGACCGTGCACGATGCCAGTCTCGCGCCACCGGGCAAGCACGTGCTTTCCGCGGTCGTGCAGTTCGCACCTTATGACCTCAAGGTAGGTTGGCCGTCGGCTCGCGCGGCGTTCGAGCGCTTGTTGATCGCTAAGCTTGCGGAGTATGCACCCGGTATTGGCGAGTTGGTGGTCGGATCTGAACTATTGACACCCGTCGACATCGAACAGCAGTTCCGCGTATCCGGTGGGCACTGGCATCACGGCGAACTGTGTCTGGACCAGTTCATGATGATGCGACCGGTACCCGGTGCTGCCCAGTACGCAACGCCCGTGGATGGACTGTATCTCTGCGGCGCCGGTACCCATCCCGGGGGCGGGGTCATGGGTTTGGCCGGCAAAAACGCTGCTCGCGAGATCGTTCGTGAGATGCGCGGTCATCGAGGGGGCAACGCATGACGCTACCCCACGATGGACGCAGGGTGTTGCATACGCCGTTCCACTCACGAGTCGCCGCGGCTTGCGCGATCAACGAATGGGAGGACTGGCAAGGTTATACGACACCTCTCGCCTACACCGACGTCGAGCTGGAGTACTTCGCTATTCGTAATAGTTGCGGGGTATTCGATCTGACGCCGATGACAAAGTATCGAATCACCGGTCCGGATGCCGGAGCCTACCTAGATCGGTTGGTGACCCGCAATCTTTCGAAGCTTGCCATTGGCCAGGTGATGTACGTGTGCTGGTGTAACGACGCTGGCCAAGTGTTGGACGATGGCACGTTGTTCCGATTGGACGACGACGTTTATCGGCTTTGTTCGCAGGAACGCCATCTCGATTGGCTACTCTGGTCGGCAATGGGCTTCAATGTGCAGATCGAAGACGAGACCGAAGCCGTTGCAGCGCTCGCCTTCCAAGGTCCGACGTCCTGTGCAGTCCTGAAACGCATGGGCTTTGCGGGCGTGGAGAACCTCAAGCCTTACCGCTTTCACGGCTTTGCCTTCGAGAACGCGCAGATAGTGATTTCCAGAACCGGTTTCACCGGCGATCTCGGCTACGAGCTCTGGGTGGCGCCGGACGCCGCGGAAACGCTTTGGGACCGACTGATGGACGCCGGCCGAGACTACGGCATACGGCCATTTGGCGGCGCGGCACTTGGCATCGCCCGGGTCGAAGCCGGATTCATTCAAGCCGGCGTCGACTTCGTCCCGGCACAGGACGCGGTTCGAATCGGCCGCAGCCGGTCGCCCTTCGAGATAGGCCTCGGTTGGCTCGTGCACTTGAAAAAACCCAACTTCAACGGTCGCAAGAGCTTGATCGAAGAAAAAGCCAACGGCTCGCGACATAATCTGGCAAAGCTGTTGGTCGAAGGCAACAAGCCGGCGAACAACTCGTTCATATTCGACAAGAAAGGCCGGCTACTCGGTACCGTGACGTCAGCTACGTGGTCGCCGACGACGAAATCCAACTTGGCGTTCGCCTCGCTCGATGCGCCTTGGG
>CBDTZM010000495.1:0-2249 GCA_965364915.1 uncultured Pseudomonadales bacterium
TGTTAGCTTCGCGTGAAAATAGTCGAGGCCCATTTCGCCAACCGCGACCACTTTCGGTGCCGTCAATAACGGCGCAACCCATAGCGGCTCGGACGCGGTCGACTCGGGGTGTTGGCCAACGGTGGCCCATACGTTGTCGAATCGCGCCGCAAAACTTAGAACCTGGTCGATGCGCTCCTGCTCGACACCGATACACAGTATCTTGTCAACGCCGCAGAGCGCGGCTGCGTGAATCGCAGCGTCGGGATCGTCGAGGTAATTGAGGTGGCAGTGAGAATCGACCAACAATGGTTGGGGCGCTCCGAGCTCCGAAAAGGTAGCCGTCCTTACATCGTGTGTGTGTGGCGGTCAGATTGCAGGGCACCTGCCAGGTAGGTTTCGATCTTGCTGCGCGCCACATCGTCCTGGTCGTTGAACTGAACGCCGATGCCGGCCGCCCGGTTGCCTTGCGCGCCTTTGGGTGTGACCCAAACGACCTTGCCAGCGACCGGAATCTTTTCGGCTTCGTCCATGAGATTCAACAGCATGAATACCTCGTCGCCGAGGTCATATTGTTTTTTGGTCGGTATGAACAGCCCGCCATTTCGAACGAAAGGCATGTAGGCCGCGTAAAGCACCGCTTTATCCTTGATCGCCAAGGAAAGAATGCCGTTCCGAGCGCCTCGTGTGGCTGCCATAGAAGTACGATCCGTTTTACTGCCCGATGCATAATGGCACCTAGAGACGGAGAGTCAATCAGCCAAATGTGACGGATATCACAATCATACCGGCCGGGAGGACGGTACCGTGAGTGAGCACCATTTGGCCGTCAGCCGCTCCAGAAGCAACCGGGTGTTGGCACTGTTGGACCGAGTCACCTCCCGATGAAACCACCATAGCTCATCGACAAACCGGAACAGACGACGCACCTCGCTAGCATCGAACCCGGGCAACTCGATCTCACCGGCGACGGCGCGTACAACACAACGCGCCCAACGCGCACTCATTTGCCCCGGATCTTCACCTAACAACTCGTTGAATATCTTGGCACGATCGCCGCGGGTTAGGTCGGTCAGAATGTCACGCATGGGCCGTTCACCCGACTGCGCGGCCGCCGAGGCCAACAACGGACCGCCCCCGTAGTCATCCATTAGGCCGATAGCCGATCGTGATTCCAGCCAGTCGCGTGCTTGCTCTGCATCGGGCGTGACATCAAAGCGTTGACAACGACTGCGGACCGTTGCCGACAAAGCCCCGGGCCGGCAGCTCGTCAATATGAGATAGGTTGTTCCTGGCGGTTCTTCCAGTGTCTTCAAGAGCGCGTTGCCGGCATGAACATTCATCGTATGGGCGTTTTCGATCAGGGCAACCTTGGCGTCTGCGATCAGCGGCGTACCGTGTACGAAGTCGCCGAGTTCACGAATCTGCTCCACCTTCATCACGTCGCCATCCGGCGCCACCCATCGGAAGTCCGGGTGGGCAAGCTCGCGCGCCGTTTGCCGCTCGACGCGTCCGAGCAAGGTCAGCGCCAGCCATTCGCCGAGCTCCACCTCTCCCCAACCCGGATAAGCCGAGATAAGCACCGCATGGGGCAAACGTCCGTCTGTCAGCGCATTCTGCAGTCGAGTCTTGGTCGCGTCGTGCCAATGGTATTCCGTCACGACTCGGACTCGTTGGAATCGATGAGGCGTTGCAGTACCTCAGCAATTCTGTTCTGCACTTCCGCCAACGTCACCGAAGCGTCAATGACCGCGAAGCGCTTGTAGCGTCCGGCTCGATTCAAGTAGCTCGCCCGTACGCGCTCGAAAAAAGCTCGCTTCTCAAGCTCGAAGCGGTCCGCTTGGCGTTGCGCGATCCGCTGCGACGCGATCTCCGGGGCCAGGTCGAGATACAACGTGAGGTCGGGTTGCAGATCGCCATGTACCAATGCCTCGAGCGCGGCAATTTGATCTTCGTCGACGCCACGCCCGCCGCCTTGGTATGCATACGTGGCATCTGTGAAGCGGTCGCAGATGACCCACCGACCAGCCGCCAGGTGCGGCTCGATAACTTGGTCGAGGTGTTGGCTACGCGCCGCAAACATCATCAACAGCTCGGCCTGCGCCGACATCGCCTCCTCGCGCACGGCCAGCAAGATCTCACGCAACTCTTCGGCCAATGGCGTACCGCCTGGTTCCCGTGTCTGCACGCTGTCGATGCCGGCGCTCTCCAGATAGCGATAGACGAACTCGAGATTGGTTGTCTTGCCGACCCCTTCCGACCCCTCGAGC
>CBDTZM010000496.1:0-2236 GCA_965364915.1 uncultured Pseudomonadales bacterium
CTCCGAAGCGCAAGAAGGCCAAAGCTAAGAAGCGTAAAGCTCCGAAGCGCAAGAAGGCCAAAGCTAAGAAGCGTAAAGCGCCTAAGCGCAAGAAGGCCGCAGCCAAGAAGCGCAAGAAGGCTCCTAAGCGCAAGAAGGCGGCAGCTAAGCGCAAGCGCCGATAACGTTTTCAGAGCACACCCAAAGACGGTGTGCTCCGATGACAACCGAAAGCTACCGCAGTGCCTCAATCGGGGCACTGCGGCGGGTTTCGTCCCCCCCAGAAAACCATTCCAGAAAATTAGTGAGTTAGATCAGTCCGTACAGCGGCAAAACGTCTACGCTAGATCCCTTGGCGAGATCGTCACACTCTTTCGGAATACGGATCAGGCAGTTTGCGTCGGTGAACGTGCTCATACGATTTGAACTCTGATCACCTGTCGTACTCACCCGTGGATGTGGTTGGTCGTTGGAGACAACGCCGCGTTGATATTCCTCGCGACCGGCGCGATGGGCGATGGTGTCTTGTAGCTCGCAGCGAAACGTCAACGGTGGTCTCGCTTCGATACCACAGAGCCGGGCGATGGCCGGCTTGGCGATCATGAGCAACGTCACGATCGTCGATACCGGATTGCCGGGCAGTCCAAAGAACAGGCATTCACCGATCGCGCCGAACGCCAGCGGTTTCCCGGGTTTGAGATTGAGGCGCCAAAAGTCCAGCGTACCGATACTGTCGAGCGTGTTTTTGACATGGTCGGCGTCGCCAACGGACACGCCGCCGCTGGTCAGTAGTACATCGGAGCAAGCGGCTGCGGACTGGAGTGCGTGAGCGATCGCGTCCCGGTCATCGGGTAACACGCCGAGGTTGTCGACGTGTAGCGGCAGATCGGCCAGAAGCTCGACAACCGCATGGCGATTGGAGTCGAAGATATTGCCGTGCAGGAGTGTCGTACCCGGTTCTTGCAGTTCGTCGCCGGTGGAGAACACGCCCACCCGCGGGCGGGCGTGCACGTCAACTTCGGCGATTCCGCAAGCGGCAAGCGTGCCAATGTCGAAAGCGGAAAGCGATTTGCCTTCGGGCAGCACGATTTGACCGCGCTGTACGTCGTGACCGATAGCGCGCACGTTGGCACCCGGCGCGGGAAGCGTTGCCACGAGTATATGAGTGTCGTGCGTTGTGCAGTCTTCTTGGATCACAACCGTGTCGGTGTGGGCCGGTAGCGCCGCGCCCGTCATGATACGTACACATTGACCGTGACTGACCGGGCCGGTGAACGGGTGGCCGGCCAAACTCGTCCCGATCATCTTGAAGGAGGCGAGGTCTGCCGACCACAGATAGGCATATCCATCCATTGCAGATGCCGCAAACGGCGGCAGGGCGGTCGGTGTGCGCAGCGGGTTTGCCGTTACCCGGCGGTGGGCTTGGTCGAGGCGAACGACCTCTGTCGTTTCCGGCGTGCGAACCTGTTGCAAGATCGCGTCAAGCGCTTCGTCAAGGTCCAACGGTTTGGATAACATAGGTCTATGGCGCGAATTCTTGGAATAGAAACTTCTAGCGGGCTTTGTTCCGCCGCCGTATTGGTGGACGGGGACCTCTATGAGGATACACGGAAGATGGAACGGTTGCACAACGAGTACGTTCTCGAACTCATCGACCGTGTTATGCAACGAGCCGGCATAGCTCCGGCGGTGCTCGACGGAGTTGCTTTTGGGTGTGGCCCCGGTTCGTTTACGGGGGTCAGAATCGCAGCGTCCGTGGCCCAAGGTATCGCGTTTGGCGGAAATGCCTGCGTGTTACCGGTTGCCTCGGCGCTGGCGCTTGCCGATGCAGCTGGTGTTGCAGAGTCCGACGCGGTCAGTGGGGTGATCCCGATCATCCGCTCGCGACGTGATGCATACTACTTCGCCAGTTTCGAGGCCTTAGACGGGCGCTTAGTGCCGAACCGGGAAGTTCGTTTGTTCGATGCGGTGCCCGACTGGCAAGAACTCGATGACCCAGGTTGGCATTTGGTGGGCCCGCTGCCGACCTGGCTCGGCGATTCAGTGCCCCCGGATCGTTGTCACCCGGATGCGGCCACCGATGGGTCCACCGTAGCGCATTTGGGGTTGGCGGCCTTTCAGAGGGGGGAGGGGCAGCCACCCGAGTTCGGTCTGCCCACCTACGTCGAAGGTGACTCCCCATGGCGGGCGTCGCGATAGTGCGGTCGTCTTCCGTGAAGCTCTATCACCAGCGCGATGTCGGCGCAAAGCGTTACGC
>CBDTZM010000497.1:0-2232 GCA_965364915.1 uncultured Pseudomonadales bacterium
GCATGAGTGTCGTAGGCGACACCGGTATCACCCAGAAACGCCCCAGTGCTGAGATAGCTTGCCACAAGTGTGCCGACGATCATTACCGTAGGTGCTTGGCGTCCGGCGACAAAATAGTCTTCGAGGTGCTTGACCTTGCGCCCGGCATAGTTGCCCACCCCGATGTAGATGAGGATGCTGATTAGGACGCCGGTCGAGTAGATGTCGATGTGTCGTTCTTCTTGTTATGGTGGCTGAGTGACTAGTCGTGGGTCACGAGATGGTACCTTGTTCGCGCAGCAACGCTATCGATTCCGGCGTATAGCCGAGTTCCGACAATACGGCCTCGTTGTGCTCCCCAAGCCGCGGCGCGCTACGTTGTAGTGTTGGCCCGTCTGCAGATGCGGTGTGCCCAGCGAACACCACCCTGGTGGTCTCTTCGCCGTCTTTTGGCGACGCAATGTCGACGAACGCATTGCGATGCGCGAACTGATCGTCGAGAACGACATCGGCAAGTTCGCGTACTTCGGAGACCGGCACGTTGACTTCCACCAGGGCGGCCAGCCAATGCGCGGTACTCTGGGTCTGCAAGACAGTCGACACCAACTCGTGTATCTCTGCACTGCGCTTGAGCCGCAACTTTGGCTCGTCGAATTCAGCGTAGCGTTCCGGCATGCCGATCACCGCGAAGAGGTTTTGCACCTGGGTTTCGCGCAGCGCAATGACCTGCAGGCGCCCATCGGCGGTCGGAAAGATATTGGCCGTGGGTTGGCGTGTAGGCGACTGATTGCCGAGTAACTCGGGAACCGTTCCGTTCATCAAATACGCGCTTATCTGCGGGGCCAGCATGAGCATGGCCGTGTCCATCATGGCGACGTCCAGGCGTTGTCCCAAACCCGTTATCTGTTTTCGGTGTAACGCGGCGGCAATCGTGAAAGCTGCGTGCAACGCCGTGGACATATCCACGGCGAAGTATCCGGCCCTAGCCGGCCCCGTCTCTGGGTGGCCGGACACCGCCATCATGCCCGACGACGCTTGGATCGCACCATCGAACGCGGCGAGTGGCGCTTTGGGCCCGGTTTGTCCGTAACCGGAGATCGAACAGTAGACGAGATCCGGCTTGATGGTCTTCAGTGTTTCGTAGTCGAAACCCAACCGCTGCATCACGCCGGGTTTGAAGTTCTCGACGACCACGTCGGCGGTCGCAACCAGCTTGTGCACAATCTCGCTGGCATCGGCGGACTTCAAATTGAGCGTGATGCTCTTCTTACCGAGATTACAGGTGATGAACGATGGCGAGACGTCGCCCGGCGGCGGTCCCCGAGTGATGTCGCCGCCATTCGGTTGCTCGATCTTGATCACCTCGGCACCCAGTTGGGCGAGCTGTTGTGTAGCGAACGGGCCCGCCAATACTTGGGTGAAATCGACGATGCGTATGCCGTCGAACGCGAGTGCCATGGGTTAAGCTCGTGGCGCCATCTCGAATATCCAGAGGTATCCGGAGGTCACCGCCTCCACGGGCACCGGCTCGCCACCGGCATACTTGCGTCCAAGCTCCGCCAAGATTGGTTCCAGAATCTCGCCTTCCGTGATACGCACCAAGGTTCGGTCGTACAGCTTGCCTTCGATGCGCGCGATCACGCGGCCGTCTTTTTCCGCCTCGATCGGCCATTGCTTCCAGATGCGCCCCCAAGTCGTGGTCATGTAACCGCAAGGAATGAAGATGCGGCCCTCGTGAGTCATTGACCAAGTCGTGCGAGATCGAATCGGGTCGAGGGATTGGAATTCGATCGTGTCGATGTCTTTGGCGAAGGTCCAATCCGGCTCGGCGCCGGTATAGGGCTCACCGGTGGTGAAAGCACCGCCGGCAATGATCTCCAGCGGTCCGTCCGCGAACCGGGCGCCGATGAGGAAGCCGGCCACGACGAGCACTACAACCAGAACAAAGCCGCCCAGCAACCGCAGAATGAATTTCATGTCGTTCTCCAATGAATTTGGCTCGACTTTAAGGCCGAAGTGATCTTCCGGCAACCGCTGAACACTGGTGAAACGATAGGATCGTGTTGCCTCACAACCCCTATGGCTTGCGTTTCGCTTGGGCTCTGCGCGTTGCTTCATCCATCACCCACCGATCGCCCTCGGTCTGAGTGACGTTGAGTTGCATCTCGGCGATCTTCCAACCCTCGTCGGTGCGTACCAATTTGTCGTCGTAGTAACCGAACATGGTGTAACGCGCCGTTTCCGGCTTCGGCG
>CBDTZM010000498.1:0-2228 GCA_965364915.1 uncultured Pseudomonadales bacterium
GTTTACCGATCAATTGCCGAAACGATACCTCAACTTGACCACGAAGCTCTCGACGATTGGGTCGTCGAAGCCGTCTTGAAACAAGTCATCGAAGCTCGCATCAAATCGATTGGCTAAGGTGTTGCCTAGGTTGTACACCAAGTAAAAGTCTGTCAACGGGGCAATTTCCCAACGGTAGCGCACCTGGGCGGTCAGCATGCTGACCGTGAAGTCGTGATCCGGTCGCGTGCGTTGTGCCGGTACCAATTCACCATCGCCTGCGGGTATCTCCCAAAACCCCTGCTCTTCGGCGCGCACGCCGGCCCATTGCAGCGATAGCCGCAACTGATGACCCGCCGCTATGAACCAGTCCAGTTTGAGCGAGGGCTGCCAATCGGGCCCGTGGTAGCTGCCGAAGTTGGACCCGCCTTGATAGACAATCCACCCGTCCCGACGTTTGTAGCGCAGATCGAAGTCCAGTGACAATTGGTCGTTCGCCCGGTAGGTGACACCTGCCGACAGGTCATAGGTCCAATCGCCGAGATTCTCTTGAAAAGCACCGATGCTCGCCGAATAGGAGAGTTTCTTGCCGGCATCGGTGGCGATCAGGACGTTACCCCACCAACGATCGTGTGTTCGGTAGGACCCATTGCCGCGGCTATCGCGGTCCTCCCAACGTTCCGGCATATACGCAAGCGCCGTCTTAAGGGTATTGCGTCCGGGTAGGACCATGGAATTGCGCCAAAAAATGCCGCTTTCGACCAACTGGCCCTTGCTGACGTTGTACTGCTGCCGGAACGTCACCGTACCCCGAATATCCTTGAAGTGCTCAAAACCCTTGGTGTTGTTGTAAAGCAGCGCGTATTGACCGCCCACGTAGTCGTTGCGGCGCAAAAAGCCAAGATCGTTGATGTTGACCTGCTCATCGAAATAGTCGAGTTCCAGCTTGTGCTGCAGGCGCGGGCTTTGCGAAACCTTGAAATCTACCAGCGCGCCGTCGCCGTCGACACCATCGACGTCCGAACGCAGCAGTTGCACGTCGGCTTTGAAACGACCGCTGCTGTTTGTGTAGTGACCATCGATTCCGTGAACGATCGCATCGTATTGGGGACCGGCAACGAACGTTCCCAAATAACCGATCGAACGCCGCGTGGCGCCAACGTATTCGTGCAAAAACCGCGCCGCGGTAAAGTCACGCCCGGCGGCTTCGATGTCGACCTCCCGGCCGAGCAGGTCCGTGCCAAGCCACTCGACGTCGTCCTCAATCGCGCTGAAGATGCCGTAGCGAACATCTCCCATATTGCCGGTTACCTTCGCCGCACCGAGCAGTTCCGTGGGCAGATCGCGTTCTCCGCGATTCGGGGTGACCCCGGTCGGCACATCCACTTGATTGGCCGTTCCGCCGATACGGCGAGTATTCATGAGCGAAATCGGTGCCTGCATGAAGTCGACACGCTGAACCTTTCGTGACGTCGTTGCAAAGTTGTCGTTGGTCGTGTTGCGCATGATGCTGCTCATGCTCGAGCGGGGGGTGGAGTTGAAAATCTCGTTACCTTCGAGGAAAAACAGCCGCTTCTCGGGGAAAAACGTCTCGAATGCCGTGAGATTGAGTACCACGTCGTCCGCCTCGACCGCGCCAAAGTCCGGCAAAACGGTGGCGGTGACCTCTAGCTTGGGCGTCGGTTTCCAGGAAATATCGGCGCCGACGCGAACGTCGTCATCGCCGCGCGCCTGATCGATGGTGGCCGAACTATAGGGAATGATCGAGAACTGTTGACGGGGCTCTACACCCACAACCTCCATCGTATTCAACGCGGTGACGAACCGAGACGACGCGTACGGGTGGCCTGGCCACTGATAGCGTTGGTTGGCATGCGACACCTGCCGGCTGACGGCAAAACCGACCTTGCGCGGCCCATCGACCTCGGGCAGGTTCATCATCGACCACGGCAAGAGGAATTCTGCGCTCCAGCCGTCCGCGAGCTTGGCCGACTTGGCGATCCAGGGACCATCCCAATCTCTCTGATAATCGCGCTCCGGCAGCACTTTGCCGTCCATGAGTGAATCACCCAACCCGATGATGTACCAATACGCGAACAGACCCTCACCGGTGGTATCCACGGTAATGCCGAAAGTATCTCTGTCGATGAACTCGTCACGGGTCGACATTCGAGCCACCAGCGTTTCCGGCGGTTGATGCATCACGGCACTGACGTAGAGTCCTCGCTCGGTCGCGAGCAAGCGCGTCT
>CBDTZM010000499.1:0-2225 GCA_965364915.1 uncultured Pseudomonadales bacterium
GCTGGGCGCGCGCATCGCCGTGGCGCCGAATCCGCGACTCGGATCCATGCCTCTTTGCCACAGTCGCAAAGCCCCTGCGGCCCTTGCGGGTGCTCGGGTGATCTGATCGACTTGGAATTCGGCAAAGTTCTGCCAGGCACTCACCAACAATTGCAGCGTGTTGTAATGAGACGCGCGGTCGGCAATTTCCGGACTCGACGGCTCGACTTCAAGGCCTACCGGACTGGTATCCATGAGCGTCATCGTCGCAGCTTGAGCCGCCAACCCGTCGAGGCACGCATGGTGTACGCGGCTGTAATACGCGACATGGCCGTTTTCCAACCCGCACAGAACTGCCAAGTCCCATAACGGTCGCGTTCGCTCGAGTGGCTGCGCGTGCAACCGTGCGACCGTGTGCTCTAGCTCGGTTTGCCCCCCGGGTGCAGGAACGTCGACCCGGTAGACGTGGTTGCCAATCGCAAAATCCTCATCTCGCACCCACACCGGGTGATCGAGACCGAAGGGTGTCTGCTGCAGCCGATTCGTGAGGTACGGCACCAAATGCCTGCGTGCGGCGAGGAACGCCTTTAGTCCTTCGATGAATTGGTCTTCCGTCGATCCTTCCGGTAACTCCATGATCTGCACCGATGCAACATGCATCGGGCAGCTCGGTGTTTCGCCGTACAAAAATCCGGCATCCGCCGCACTCAGTTTGTACATAGTTCATGCCTCCTTGCGGTTTAAACTACTCTCCTCGATTGCTATTCAAGTTCCGTACCATCCCGTACAAACCCCGATATCCGGGCGGACCGCGCCAAGTCGAGCGTCCTGCGTGAACAGCCTGGCACTACGATCGCGCACATGCCGCCCGAAAATGGTGCGGCGCAACTGGACGTGGACAGCGCGAGCGTGTGACAGCAATAGCCTTCAGCCTGGACCGCGGCGCACCTTCCCCGGGGGTTCGCCTACGGTCGTTCGAAAAGCCTTGCGAAACGCTACTTCCGAGGAATATCCACAGCGCTCGGCGATCGCCGCGATAGGCAGGTCGCTGCTCGTCAACAAGTCGATGGCAAGTTGCATGCGCCAGTGGTTGAGATAACGGCCGGGTGTGCGCCCAACGATCGCCTTGAATTGATCTCGAAACGCCGTGCGGCTCATGTTGGCCAACTCGGCCATCATGTCGACCGAGGACACGCTGCCCGGGTCCGCATGAATACGATTCAGCACCGGCCCGATTCGGGTATCGGCTAGGCCCAGCAGCGGGCCGCTCACCGTACCGCTGGCGATTTGGTCGCGCAAGACGTGAATGAAGACGACGTAGGCAAGCCGATCGATGGCCGCATCGACGCCCGGCGCGACGCTTGCGGCCTCGCTCAACCAAAGCTGTACCAGCGTTGCGGTATCGTGATGCCTGGCGGTATCCCCGAGCGGCAGCGCAATGCAGTCGGGCAAGCCATCCAACAGCGGCGCTGCGGCCCGCACGTCGAAGCTGAAGTAGCCGCACATCAGCCCGGTTACCGGTTCGGTCAGTTCGCCGGTCGCCGGCAAGTTGACCACGCCCGGCGAGGCATCGCTTGCCGAACTGGAAATGGTGTGCGCCGCGTCGCCCGGAAACAGCACCAAATCTCCTGTCGTCATCGCGCGAGGCTCAGCGCCCGGTTGATGCAGCCAGCCGGTACCGCGGGTGATCAGATGAAACGGCATGTGCCGCTCCCCGGAGGTATCCACCGCCCAATCGCCGCAGAAATCGGCGCGCAAGAACACCTTGGCGGTCAACTTCAAGCGCTGCAACAACACACTAAGGCCGTCACCGGCCTCGGAGATAGATTCCGGCTTTTCAGCTATAAAATCCGCATCTTTAGTCATATTAATACCGTTGCAACTGGGCAAAATGGCTCACGCAACAAAGGAGACGATCATGAGCAATGTAACAACGACCAGTCAAGACACCTTCAAGGACGACGTGCTAGCCGCCGAGCGACCCGTGCTCGTCGACTTCTACGCGGATTGGTGTGGCCCGTGTAAGACCATAGGGCCAATCGTGGAAGATCTGGCAAGCGACTACGAAGGCCGTGTGGACGTACGCAAAGTCGACGTCGACGACAATTCCAACTTGACCACGCACTTCGGTGTCAGAGGCATTCCGACCTTGATGCTGTTCAAGAACGGCGAGCCCGTCGAAACGGTCGTCGGCGTGACGTCCAAGACCGAGTTGGCAAACGTTCTCGATCGGCATGTCGCGTAGG
>CBDTZM010000500.1:0-2221 GCA_965364915.1 uncultured Pseudomonadales bacterium
CGTATTGGCCCGCACGACGTACACGCCCACCACCTCGCCGTCGAACTTGGCGATGCGAGTCCAATCGGGGTCGGCGTACCGGCGCACGCGGTGCTCGTCGGGATCGGCCTGTAACAAGAGCTGCCAAGGAATCTCGTCCGGGTAGGGGCGAAAAATATCGACGGCGCGTGGCTCGAACGTCTTCACCTACCAGTTCTCGCTGCCGGGCAGACCTTTGATCGGTCCTGCCAACGTGTCAGTCACCCAGCCGCCGTAGTAGCCGCCGGGTTGCGCCGTGACCCGCTCGTCACCGATGTAGCACTCGAAGACGTAGGGATAGAACGCGACCCATCGGTACAGCTGCCGGTATTCCGAAAACACCTCGACGTAACGCCATGCGGCCGGCGCGGCGCCTTCCAGGCTAAGTTCCTCGGCAACGCCTTTCCACTCGCAAACCGAACGATCGCCCGTCGGCTGAAGGCGTTCGCTCGCCACATCCTCGGGCGGAAAGTAGTAGGTTGGCGCACCGGCCGTCTCGCAAACCCGCACCCCGCTATGGGTTTCGGCCACCAACTGTTCGCCGGCCAGTACCCGAAGGATTTTTGTGACGGGTTCGATACGCGGCGGACGGGGATAATCCCAAACCGACTCCGCGCCGTTTGTTGTCGGCTCGGCAAAGTCGGGACGCACCTGACCGTTGTAGCGCCATTTGGCGCGCTCGGCCGCTACGCTTGGCGTGACTGCCAGAATTTCCACCACGACCTACCGTTAGCTCTACCGCGACCCATGTAGCGTTCGGTCAACACCCGAGCAATCTTGTCATAGTGTGGCCAATCGTCTTCGACCTCGTACGGGCTCGACCCGAACACCGCCCGAAATTCATCGAGATACGATGCGTAGTAGCGATCGGTGAAGGCGCGCCCGGCATCGTTCAGATCCTCCGATCTCAGCGTGCCGCCGCAAGCACTGACGAGCAGATCGCTGCCGCGCATCTCACGATAGCGCACGCGCAACAACGCACGCTCGTTTTCCACATGCAAACGTTCGCCCACGAGTTGCAGATTGACGCACCAAGCCAAGTACATGCCCATCGGCACCGCCGCCTTCTCGATGGACCCCGCTACGGCGATGTGGTTGTCCAGATCGTCGTAGATCAACGATCGGTTACCGCCGCGAGCGCTTGGTCGAGGTCGCGCAGTAAATCGTCGCTCGACTCGATACCAACGGATACACGCACCAGTGCGTCGGTGATGCCGAGCGCCTCACGCCGCGCCAACGGTACGCTGGCGTGGGTCATGATCGCGGGATGTTCGATGAGCGATTCGACGCCCCCAAGACTTTCCGCCAACGTGAAGATCTCGACCCGCTCCAAGAACCGCTTCACGCCCGCTAGTTCCGCGTCGATGGCGAACGACAACGTGCCGCCGTGGCCGGTGGTCTGGCGGCAGGCCAGTTCGTGCTGAGGAAAGTCAGGCAGCCCCGGGTACAACACTTGGCCGACCTTTGGGTGGGCATTCAGGAATTCGGCCACGGCAAACGCGTTTCGCTCGTGCGCCTGCATGCGTACCGCCAATGTTTTTACACTGCGCAGACACAGGTAGGCATCGAAAGTCGCTTGCACGCCGCCCATGGCGTTCGACAGAAAGCCCACCCGCTCCGCCAGCGCTTCGTCATCGGTCACGACCAAACCGCCAACGAGATCGCTATGCCCGTTGATGTATTTGGTGGTCGAGTGCACCACCACATCTGCGCCTAGCTCGATGGGTCGCTGAAAGTAAGGGCTCAAAAACGTGTTGTCGACCACCACGAACGCGCCGTTTGCGTGTGCAATCGCCGAGAGCGCGGCGATGTCCACCAGTTTCATCATCGGGTTCGACGGCGACTCGAGCCAGACCATCTTGGTGTTGGGTAGCAAGGCGCGCTCCAGCGCTGCCGGCTCCGATAGGTCGACGTAGGTAAACTGCAGCCCAAAATCGGTAAACACCTGTTCGAACTGCCGGTATGTACCGCCGTACATGTCGTCGCAACACACCACGTGATCGCCGCTTGCCAGCATGTGCATGACGGTGGCGGTCGCGATGCTGCCGGACGCAAAGGCAAAACCGCAACGCGCGCCTTCGAGATTCGCCACGCAATCCTCGTACGCCTTACGGGTCGGGTTGTGAGAGCGCGTGTATTCGTAGCCCTGGTGCACGCCCGGCGAGCTGTGAGCATAGGTGGAGGTCAGATACAGCGGCGTGAC
>CBDTZM010000501.1:0-2199 GCA_965364915.1 uncultured Pseudomonadales bacterium
ACAGTTGGTTCAAAGGACTGCCGTATACGTTGCAAGACCCGAAGCCCGATCATGCGACTCTTAAACCTGCATCCAGGGCCAAGCGAATCGACTATCGGAAACCGGATGGGGTGTTGTCGTTCGATATATTGTCGTCGGTGTTTCTATCCAACACCAATCACGAAGAAGACCAGCCATGCCACCTGACGTTGGCCGACGCAGCCATTCCGATTGCCGAGAACCTGCCGCAATTCGACGAACCGGCCCAGCGCTACTGCCCAGCGGGTGTCTACGAGGTCGTGGAAGAGAACGGTACCCCGCGCTTTCAGATCAACGCGCAGAACTGCGTGCATTGCAAAACCTGCGACATCAAAGACCCGGCGCAGAACATCACGTGGGTGGTGCCGGAAGGCACAGGCGGGCCGAATTACCCCAATATGTAGCCCTTTTCCTACTCCGTCGCGCCCAAATCGAACCGCGTGCCGTTGGACGTGACCCAAAGGTGGCCATCTTGTTCCTCGCCGAGGTCGACGAGCTGGTAGTAGACCGAGCGGTTCAGCAGTGCGTTGAGGCCGTCGCGCACGTGGACGTAGGGCCGAGGTCCGGCGTCGCGGTGCTCCACCCACAGCCGGTGGTCCGGGCCGACGAACACCACGTCGTCGGTCTGCGTACGCAATCCCAACGTCTGCTCGGCACCCTCGCCGCTGGCTTCGAGGCTAACGGCGACGAACGGCACGTCTTCCACCACGATCGCGAGCCGCTCCTGGGGCGTGACGAGATAGTAGCCATCGTCGTCTTTCCGCAGAATCGTCGAAAACAACTTCACCAGCGACAAGCGCTCGAACGCCGCCCCCTCGTGGTACCACGTACCGTCGGCCGCGATGCGAATGTCGATCGCGCCGGTTCTATCCGGCTGCCACTGATGGACCGGGGGCAAACGTTGCTGCGCTTGCAAGGTCTTGAGTTCTTCGAAGAGTTGGTTGGGCGTGCTCACTGACAGGCACACAGAACAGGCCGCGGGTCAGCCACCGATAAACTTCATCACCGTCACTTCGCCCTTGAAGCTGAGGTCCTGTTTGTCCGCCAAGGACAGCACCAGTAACCGCTGCAGGCGTGCCAGGGCTTGGTGCTTGGGCAACGTCAGCACGTCGCGCATGTCGTGAGAGGTTGCACTCGACAAGCATCCGTACAAATGTCCGTTAGACGACAGCCGCAGCCTCGTACATGAGCTGCAAAACGGCTCGCTCTCGTTGGCGATGATGCCGAAAAAGCCTTGATCCGGCACCTCGTAGCGCACCGCGGTGGAGTCGTAAGGCGCATCGGTGCGCGTGAATTCATAGCGTTCCCCGATGCACTCCAAGATCTCGTCCATCCCGAAGAAGTCACGCGCGTATTGGTTACTGACCTTGAGATGCCCCATGTTCATCAGTTCGATGAAGCGAAGCTCGATGCCGCGTTCAAAGCAGTAGTCGAGCAGCGGCAGAATTTGATCGGCGTTCTCGGTGCGCAACGGCACCATATTGATCTTGACCTTTATACCCGCCGCCAGCATTTGCTCGATACCGAGCAACACGGTCGCTAAATCGCCGCTGCGGGCAATCAACCGGAAGCGATCGGCATCCAGCGTGTCCAAGCTCACGTTGATACGCCGAATGCCGGAGTTGACGATCAACGCGGACTTGCGAGGGATGAGCTGGCCGTTGGTCGTCAGCGATACGTCGTCGAGCGGTAATGCCATGATGGCCGGCAGCAGAGCATCGAACTTCGGCGACAACAGCGGTTCGCCGCCGGTAATTCTCACCTTCTCGATGCCGGCGGCTTCGATCAACAGCTGCACCGCTTGGCGCATCTCCTCAGCCGTCAATTCTTGTTGCGCCGCTTGCAGACGCTTACCGTTCGGTACGCAGTACGTGCACGCGTAGTTACACGCCGCGGTCAGGCTGATGCGGAGATTGCGAAAACGCCGCCCATGGGCATCGACGATCATAGTTTCGAAGGCCTTCGAGATATAAGGTATACAGCGCCGTAGTATGACACGCATCGCGGCTCTGCGGCATCGCGGGCGCAACTCTCCGCAGAGCTCTAATAGGGACCCAGACATATTGTGATCACTAAACCCATCGTCGACTGGTTGACCCGCAAACGCCCGCCCCGGGAGTTTCCGTTGAGCGACTTCGAACGCCTGGGTGAGGAGCTGCAACCCTGCGACGTGATCTTGGT
>CBDTZM010000502.1:0-2199 GCA_965364915.1 uncultured Pseudomonadales bacterium
GCGTAGTGAAAGAGGAAAAAGTCGTGTAACTCGTAAGGTCCGATAATGGCCTCGGTCTCCTGGCTTATCTTGCCGTCAGTGGGCGCTATGAGTTCGGGCGTAATGGGTGTGTCCAACACGCGCTCGAGCACCGCTGCCAGCTTAGTGGTAGCGCGATGCCGCGCATACCAGCGTACGAGATAGGACACCAGGGTTTTAGGCACGCTGGCGTTGACGTTGTAGTTTGCCATGTGGTCGGCATTGAACGTGCACCAGCCGAGCGCGAGTTCCGACAGGTCTCCTGTACCGACGACGATACCGCCCACCTTGTTGGCGTAGTTGAACAGTATCTGGGTGCGCTCGCGCGCCTGCGCGTTTTCGAACACGACGTCGTCCTCGGCGGTGTGTTCGAGGTCTCTGAGGTGCTGCGCCACCGCGGCGGCAATGGAAATCTCCTTGAGTGGGACGTTGGCGGCGTCGGCCAGTTGCTGAGCGGTGGTCTTGGTGTGATCCGTCGTGCCCGGTCCAGGCATGGTCAAGGCGTGTAGACGGTCGTTTGCGACGCCAAGATAGCTCAGGCAGTCGAGGCAAACCAAGAAGGCCAGTGTCGAGTCGAGGCCGCCGGACAAGCCGATGACGAGATTCTCGCTGTCGATCGACAGCAGCCGACGGCCCAGACCGTTGGCCTGAATGTTCAAGATTTCTTTCGCTCGCGCGTCAAACTCCTGTTCGTCCTTCGGAACGAAAGGTTGCGTGGTATAGCGGCGCGTCAGGTTCGTCATCTTCGGGAGTTCAGGGGCGAGCGTGCGCAGATGATGGTGAAGGGTGCGCGGTGCGTTGGTGAAGGTCGTGTTCTGCATGCGATCGTGGCGCAGCCTGTCCAGATCGAACTCGGCTACCAGCACGTTTACCCCGAGTTGAAAGCGTTCGCCCTCGCCGATGATCTGACCGTTCTCGGCAGCGATGAGGTGCCCGCCGAAGACGACGTCCTTGGTCGACTCTTGCAGGCCGGAACTTGCGTAGAGGTATCCGCACAACCATTTGGCACTCGCCATACGCACCAGATCGCGGCGGTAATCGGCTTTGGCGACGAGTTCGTTGCTGGCCGACAAATTGCAGACGAGTTCAGCCCCCGCCAGGCTGTGCTTGGCGCCCGGCGGTTCGGGTGCCCACAAATCTTCGCAGATCTCGACGGCGAAGCGGTGCTCGCCGATCTTGAATAGCTGATTGGGACCGATCCGGAACGCGCCGAGGGGTCCGTCGACGCTGATGTCGATCTCGGCACCCGACGTGAACCAGCGTCTATCGTAAAACTCGGCATAGTTGGGCAGCGCCGACTTCGGTACCAAGCCCATGACGCTGCCGTTGGCGAGTACGGCAGCGCAATTGAGCAACCGGCCGTCCGGCAGATACCAGGGCGTGCCGACCAGGCTGATGATATCGGTGCTGGCGCGCGCCATCGACTCGAGCGCGGTCTTCGCGTCGGTTTGCAGCTTCGATGTGAAAAACAGATCTTCCGAGCTGTAGCCGGTCAGTGCCAGTTCGGGGAACAGGGCGATGGCAACGCCCTGGCGCTTCAGGTCGTCGAGGCATTCGATCATGCCCTCGGCGTTGGCCAACGGATCGGCCAGGTGCACCTCTGGCGCTACCGCCGCCGTGCGCAGGTAGCCGAATTCAGCGTAGTTCGTGGTTACCGCCATACCCCCATTCTACCGGGACTCGCCTTTTAACCCCAAAATGTAGAAAATCACTGGTTCGCCAAATCTAACGTGAGGGAGTCCATGAATTTCGAGTTCTCAGAAGAACAGAACCTGCTACGCGAGCAAGCGCAAGGCTTCCTTGCCGATAATTGCCCAATGAGCAAGGTTCGAGCGGTCCTGGACGGGGCAGCGTCCTATGACGCGGACCTGTGGCAGAAGGTTGCGGAGATGGGTTGGACGGCCACGGTCATCCCCGAAGAGTTCGGGGGCTTGGGCTTGTCGTACCTAGAGTTGGTGGTCATTGCCGAAGAGCTGGGCCGAGCGGTCGCGCCGCTGCCGTTCTCGTCCTCGGTGTACCTGGCGACGGAGGCGCTCATCCTTGCGGGCAGTACAGAGCAGAAAGAGAAGTGGCTGCCGAAGTTAGCGGTGGGCGAGGCCATTGGCACGTTTGCCCTGACCGAAGGCCTTGGCCGACCAACGTCTGCCGGTTTGGCAACAACGGCCGACGGCGGTGCGCTCA
>CBDTZM010000503.1:0-2194 GCA_965364915.1 uncultured Pseudomonadales bacterium
TCGATACTGCCCAACAACTCCCGCGCAAGTTCCGGGTTGTGGGCAGTGATAGAAACCGCGATTTCGAAGTCGCGTTCCGCATCGGTCAGGCAGTGTGTTGTTGGTATCGGTGCCTCCGCCTTTTGATAAGCGACAGTCTCTTGGCCGTATCGCCGACGTTTACGGTAGGTGTCGAGAATTCGGTTCATGGACTTCGGCGTGATGCCGAATACTCCGGCGAAGTCGCGTGTCGGCTCGGCGAGATAGGCGTCCAATTGCGGTCGGTAGTCGTCGAAACCAATCTGATGACCAAGGCGGAGAAAATGGACCAACCGCCAGGCGCTGTCGTAGAACAGTTCAACGTGACGCCGCGGCCAGGTCCTGACGTCGACAGCCGCGAGTACCTTTTCCATCGATGGTTCGCCAACCACCCGGGACGTCTGTGGGGCACGGCGGCGGGGCAATCTACCCAGGGTCGTTGCGTCGGTTTCGAACACGGCGGT
This sequence comes from uncultured Pseudomonadales bacterium, assembly GCA_965364915.1. Classification (GTDB taxonomy): domain Bacteria; phylum Pseudomonadota; class Gammaproteobacteria; order Pseudomonadales; family Azotimanducaceae; genus Azophilus. The sequence goes on from CBDTZM010000503.1 coordinate 483, forward strand.
ACTGAGGTAGGTTGCTAAACCTTCCTCGTACCAGAGCGGATAGGAGCGATCGGTCTGGTTTCTGAGCAGGTAATGCGCGTACTCGTGAAAGGCGATGCTGGTGACTGCAGAGCTGGGGCGCCTTGTCATGAGCAGGCGATACTCGAACAACGAAGGCAGTGTAAAGCCGCCGAAATGGCGTGAGCCGGTCGCTTTGTGGAAATCGTTGGACCGGCTGAACATCACCATCTTGAGTGGCAGCCCACTATCGCCTTGGGCCTCGGGCATAAGCTGCATGAACAGTTCTCGGAATCGACTCAGGTCGTCGACGGTTGCCCGCGCCTTGTCGATGGATTCGTCGGTAAGGTACTCGAATGCAGGTGTGGTCAGCACGCACCATTGCCGATCGAATGCATCGCCGTGGGTGGTGCCGGCATAGGCGAGACAGACGATGCACAGTGGTCGCGCCAGCACGTTTGCCAGCCTACACTGACGGGACAACCAACTTCGATTGATGAGGCTTCTCATGCGGCGGAAGTTAGCGGTGTTCGTTGGTTGCCTTTGGCCTCTGGTGGCACAGGCAACGTTCCCAACCGTGGATTGCAAAGCTTTGCACACCGGCGGGTTTCATGACTATCCAGGCGACGAGGAGGTGTATGAAGCGGCCTTGTTCCATCCGGGCCAATTCCGGCTCGCCGAGAACGGCTTCCTGATGACCAATCTGGCCGGAAAAGAGTTGGGTGTTGACCTGTATCTAACGCTAGCCAAGCTAGATGAGATTGATCGCGAAACGGAATTGGAGTGCCGTGGGGTAAGGGGTGCGGCGAATGCGCGCGGTTACAGCTGTGTGAATAACCCACCATCTGAGATGTTATTGATCAACGCCGAAACGTTGCGTTTTACCCGCACATCCGTCGGCGGCTGGACCTTTGCAGGCGCCACCGCCGCGGATTCCGGCGACTCGATCTACGTCGAATACGGAAGCTGTCAATCCGCGGAGGACTAGTCCTCTTCGGCTTCGACTCGCTCAGCTTCTTCCAGTATCTCGGCGACCTTCCCGCTCACTGGCTCAACGTCCGCTACCTGCTCTTTTTCCGCAGTGACGTTGATCAGCTCGATGACTTGCAAACGTTCTTTGACCTCGAGGCTCTCGGTTTGCACGACGTTCGCATCATTGGATGCGTAAGCCATACCCGTAAGCAGGAGGGTGGCAAGAACTAGCAGTTTTTTCACGGTCTTCTCCTTCTTCGATAGGCTAATCGGCGCTATCCGCTACCAGCCTAACCTTGCGATGGGCGTTAGCCCGTCTCTTTGGAATGATCCCATACACTATTTTCGTTCACGGCGTAGATGAAACGATAGCCTCTGTGGGGATCTTTCGCTATCACATTATTCGATTCCAGCAGCCATGTGGCACCGGTGGGCTGGCGCACGGCAAGTACCGCATGGTAGGCGCGTTGGCGGTGTTCGCGGATGATCACGATGCGCAGGTCATCGGCGGAAATTCCCAATTGACGGAGCAGAAAGTATTTGGCAGTGGCGTAGTCTTCGCAATCGCCGCCGCGCTTGGCAAACTCGAACAAGGTCATCCAACGATTTCTGAACGTTGTGGGTGCGTCGGTTAAGGCGCTGATGCCTTTGTGTGCGCGATCGTCTTTGTAGCTGCGGCGGTTGACGTAGCGGTGCACCAAACGAACTTGATCTTCGCGTTCGAGGCTCTGGCCTTTGATGAG
>CBDTZM010000504.1:0-2185 GCA_965364915.1 uncultured Pseudomonadales bacterium
GCACGTAGATTTTCTACGCATCCGTGCCGACAAGGCGATTCAAGTACACGTACCGATACACTACCTCAACGAAGAGGATTGCGTGGGCGTGCGAATGGGCGGCGGCATCATTAGCCACAACCTCTCCGACGTCGAAGTCAGCTGTCTACCGGCCGACTTACCCGAATTCATTGAAGTCGACGTTGAAAACTTGGAACTGGGTCAGTCTCTGCATTTGACCGACATGGTGTTGCCCCCGGGTGTCGCGATCGTGGCTCTCGGGCTGGGTGAAGATCGCGACACGCAAATCGTTGGCGTTCACCAGCCACGCGTTGTTATCGAAGAGGAGGTTGAGGCGGAAGGCATGGGTGCAGAGGGCGAAGAGGTCGTCGGGGAGGATGAGGCTGCGGAAGATAGCTCTGCGTCCGGCGACGACGCCGAGGAAAAACCTAGCGACGACTAACATGGTTGACATCCGATTGATCGTGGGCCTGGGTAATCCGGGCCCACGGTATGCCACCACGCGCCACAACGTCGGCGTCCAGTTCGTGCAGGCGTTGGCGACGCGCTACGGAATTGGGTTTGTCGATGCAACCAAGTTCAAGGGTGCAGTGGGTCGTGGCACGATCGCCGGCGTCGACTTGCGCTTGTTGATACCCGACACCTATATGAACTTGAGCGGGGAATCTGTAGGACCGTTTGCGCACTTCTACAAAATCGCGCCTACGGAAGTCATCGTGGCCTACGACGAAGTCGCGTTCGAACCAGGCATCGTGCGGTTGAAATCCGGAGGCGGGGCCAACGGTCACAACGGTATCAAGAGCGTGGCAGAAGGACTTGGCTCGAAGGACTTTCACCGCCTACGGATCGGGGTGGGTCACCCCGGCGACAAGGAACTGATGACGTCATACCTGACATCGGTGACGATGCCTGCAGTAGAGCGCGAACTGGCGGAGGCTGCCTGGCGGCTCGACGACGACGTCGTGGACAGTCTTGTACACGGTCAAATACAAGCGGCCATGAACGGGCTGCACAAACCGCAAGAGTGAGTTATGGGATTTAATTGTGGCATTGTCGGCTTGCCCAATGTCGGCAAGTCGACGCTTTTCAATGCGCTCACCCGCGCTGGAATCGACGCTGAGAATTTCCCTTTCTGCACGATCGATCCGAATACCGGAGTGGTGCCCGTTCCCGATTCGCGTCTGCAGCGCATCGCCGACATCGTGCAACCGCAGAAGGTCGTGCCGACGGCGATGGAATTCGTCGACATCGCCGGACTTGTCGAGGGCGCGTCGAAAGGCGAGGGTCTGGGCAATCAATTCCTAGCACACATTCGCGAAACCCATGCGATCGCTCACGTTGTGCGATGCTTTTTGGACGACAATGTCGTGCACGTTTCGGGTGCTGTCTCGCCGGCCGACGACATCGAGATCATCGACACAGAGCTCGCTCTTGCCGATCTCGAAACGGTGGAGCGGGTGCACGATCGCAACCGGCGCATGGCTAACGCTGGTGACAAGGATGCTCAAGCCATGCTCGGCACGCTCGATCTCGTTCTCGAGGGGTTGGGCGACGGCAAGCCGGTTCGGGCTATGCAGCTGAACGATACCGCCAAACAGCATCTGAAAGAGTTGCATTTGATCACAGCGAAACCGGTTCTCTACATAGCCAACGTCGCCGAGGATGGATTCGACGACAACCCACTGCTCGACACAGTCGTTGAGATTGCGGCAGCGGAACATGCCGAGGTGGTGCCGATCTGCAACAAGATCGAAGCGGAAGTGGCCGAGCTCGAAGATCAGGAGCGCGGTGAGTTTCTTGAGGCACTGGGTATCGAAGAGCCAGGCCTGAATCGCGTTATCCGTGCGGGCTATCGGTTATTGGGACTGCACCACTACTTCACCGCCGGGCCCAAGGAAGCACGAGCTTGGACGATTTCCGTCGGCACGAAAGCACCAAAGGCTGCCGCCGTAATCCATACCGACTTCGAGAAGGGCTTCATTCGAGCCGAGGTGGTGGGCTACGACGACTTCATTGCCAACAAAGGCGAACAGGGCGCGAAGGATGCCGGTAAGTGGCGCCTGGAAGGTAAAGACTACGTCGTCGACGACGGCGACGTCGTACATTTTCGTTTCAACGTCTAACGTTTCTCTTCACCGGCACGCGCGCAATCCTTCTTGGAGGTCCTCTAGCAGCATCTCCATGC
>CBDTZM010000505.1:0-2174 GCA_965364915.1 uncultured Pseudomonadales bacterium
TAGAGCCGCGCCCGTATGGCGGCTTCGATCTCGTCGCAGCGGCGTTCCGTGACATCGATCTCGTGCACCATGGTCCGAACCCGATCCGTTTCGCGACCGCGAAAGCCGGTGTCGAGCAGCTCATCCAATTCTCTAACCACTTGCCGTGCCTGCCGGCAGGCTTCGACACACTCAACCGCAAATTCGTCAATGTCAGCCGTGAGCGCCGGGGGGAACGTCAGTCTGCGACCCAAGATCAGCCCTGCAATACCCTTCGCACGATTGGCAATACGGTCCTGGCGGGTTAGCAGATCCAGTAAATCGGGACGCGATACCGGTAGAAAGAAGCCGCGCGGCAAGCGGGAGCGAATCTCAATTTTCAAATCGTCGGCCTCGTTCTCCAAAGCGACGATCTGTTGCTGTATGCGTCCGACTTCGTCCCAATTCTCACCCGCCACGTTCTCGAGCAAGGTCGGAACCAACTCGGCGCACCGATGGCAAATGTCGATGTGTTCTTGAATCGGTTTGAACGGGGAACGCCCGAAGATTCGATGAACGTAGGTTGTTGCCATCAGCGGTCAGAGTCCGCTAGTGCTTGTGCCACAATTCGATAGACATCCGGGTGAAAACCCATTCCAACATGAGACGCGTTTACTTGTCTATGCTCGACCTGAGGATTCAGATCATCGATACATGCCTCCCATGAGACGACCCCATCGGTCTTCGAATAGATCGCCGTAATCGGAACGGTGATTGGCCGTCGTTGCCTCTCCTTGAGGATGGTGCGCAGCTGTTGAGGCGTCGCACCTATAGTGCGCTCGATCCAATGCCGAATACTGGTCGCCTGCAAACTCCCCTTGACGGGGCTACCCATGGTCACAATCGCCTTCACGAGATCGGGCCGTTCACGAGCGACCTCGCGCGCCATCATACCGCCGCGACTCCACCCCACTAGATACAGCGGTTCTCCGGTAGCCTCTGATGAGAGTTGTATAACCCTGTCTAATAACTGCGGTAGATAGCCCATCATCGGCCCTTTGTTGCGTCCCAGGTTCCAACCCTCGACGGTGTAGCCGATGCGTCTCAAGAAGCCTCTAAGCACAAAGGTCGAGTCGTCGTCTGCCATGAACCCCGGCAGCACGATGACGCGTCCGTGGCCACGGGGCACACCCATGATCAACAGGGGCAGCCGCGCCATCAACATCGATATTTCGAATGCAAAGCGCCCTTCGAGAAGCTGATTGAACACCGATGGAGGGCTAATCTGTTGCGGCATGTCACGGATTCTAGGCTAGGGACAGAGTGGTTTGAACCAGTTCTCGTTTTTCGTCCACCTTCTTGGGCAACATCGCGAGATTGCAAGGATGCTTCAACATAGTGCGGGTAAATTTTTCAACGCAGGCGCATATCTGGAAATTCACAGTATGCGTGACGCTCTTCTCTGTCTTCGCCTCAGAGGTACTGCTCGTGAGCGTCTACCTGCTATTCGGGGCGAGTGCCTTCGTTCCAAGCACCATCTATTTCGTCGCCGCCGTTATTGCAACCCTGGTTTCTACCCCGGTTACGTACGTTCTGGCGATGCAGGGACACCAGCTCGCCCAGGTTCAGCAAGATCTTTTGCGCTTGGCCGAAACCGACTCGCTGACCGGTTTGACCAATCGCCGATCGTTCTTCAGCCATTCCACTGACGTACTTGCGGCGGCCAAGCTCGATGGTAAGCCCGTCACCCTGATGGTGTTGGACGCCGACTACTTCAAGCAATTGAACGACACGTACGGACACGCGGTAGGTGACGCCGGACTTAAGTTCATCTCCGAGAGCCTGCAACACTGTGTCCGCAGTACGGACGTAACATGCCGCTTGGGCGGCGAAGAATTTGCCATACTGCTGCCCGGTATGGACGCGATTGCCGCAACGCCGTTGGCCAAGCGCATCGTCGATACCATTTCGGCAAAGCCCATGGTGTCCGACAACCGCATCATCGAGATGTCGGTAAGCTGTGGCTACGCGGACACCGGTGTCGCCTACGACATGACTCAACTCTTCAAAGCGGCGGACGATGCGTTGTACGCCGCCAAAGCTGACGGCCGCAATTGCGCGGTGGTACACGGCCCCGCAAAAGTCGCCTAGTACTCTGACCACCTAAGACCACACGGTTGCGACACGACCCCAGTGTCGGCATGCTGCCTTGCTAG
>CBDTZM010000506.1:0-2077 GCA_965364915.1 uncultured Pseudomonadales bacterium
TGTACCGGCTCGGCACGACCGGTTCCGCACCCAATGTGTGGGGCTGTCGTTGATGTCCAACCCACATTGGACGATACCCCCAGCCCGTTACCCCAGGGCGCTCTCGCGCGGTTCCTCGATTGGACTATCCGCAACGCTTCCAAGCAGTCGACCGGTTAGCAGGCCGGCCGTCATGGCACCGTTGACGTTCAGCGCCGTTCTCGCCATATCGATCAATGGTTCGATGGAAATCAACAGCGCGGCTACCGTGACGGGAAAACCCATGGCCGGCAAGACGATGAACGCCGCGAAGGTCGCTCCGCCCCCGACACCGGCGACGCCGAACGAGCTAATGGCCACAATGGCAACCAAACCGGCGATGAAACCGAGGCTCATCGGATCGACACCCATGGTCGGCGCAATCATCACCGCGAGCATCGCGGGATAAATGCCGGCACAGCCGTTCTGTCCGATCGTCGCGCCGAAGGTGGCCGACAGGTTAGCGATGGAGGTTGGCACTTTGAGCTCTTCTACCTGAGTTTCAACGTTCAGCGGAATCGTCGCGGCCGAACTACGCGAGGTGAACGCGAAGGTCAAAACCGGCCAAACCTTCTTGAAGTAGTCGACAAGGTCGACGCCGGCCAAACCCAACAACAACGCGTGGACGCCGAACATGATGCCGATCGCAACATACGACGCGGCAACGAAGGTGATCAAGTTCAATATGTCCGCACCGTTGGAACCGGCAACGACCTTGGTGATGAGCGCCAGAATTCCGTACGGGGTAAACGCCATGATTAGATGCACCAACTTCATGATGATCGCTTGCGCGGACTCGATGAAACTGGCGATGGCTTCGCCTTTTTGCGGATCGTCCTTCGCGACCCCGAGTGCGGCGACGCCAAACAGGATTCCGAACACGACAACGGCGATGATCGACGTGGGCCGTGCGCCGGTTAGGTCTTCGAAGATGTTCGACGGAACGAAACGCACGAGCATATCGGCAAAACCCAGGTTTGCCACGGACTCGTAACGCGCCGCCAACACATCCGCACGTGCAAGTTCCCTAGCGCCCTGCGTAATGCCTTCGGCCGTCAGTCCAAAGCCGTTGGTCACGAAGATGCCCACCAGGGCCGCGATCATCGTTGTACCTACCAGGATGCCGATGACCAAACCACCGATCTTGCCGAGCGCCGTCACCTCGCGCATGCGCACGACCGCGGCGATCATCATGATCAACACGAGAGGCATGATGATCATACGCAACAAGTTGACGTACACGCTGCCAAGCACATTTGTCCACTCGAGCGTACCGCCAATCGTCTCCGGGCTATCCGAGTAGACGACCTGCAAACCGAGGCCGAAGACCACGCCTGCAAGCAAGCCTGCCAGGATTTGCTTAGACAGCGTGAAGTTGGGACCGCGAAGTCTGGCGAGAAAGACGATGAGCCCTAGAAACAGGAGCAAGTTGATGACTACGGAAAGTGGCATGGCATACCGCCGTCGATTTGATCTCGGCAACATACCCCCGTTGGCCGCCGAATCACAGCGGGCGCTGCGAGCCGGATGGGCTTACAACACCTTGATGTGCCGAATCAGTTCACCCGTGTAACCCAAGCGTTCGTATAGGTTCCGCGCGCGCCGATTGGTTGCAAAGACGTTCAAGGTGAGCGACAGAGCACCCCCGCCCTTGGCGGCCGCCTCGGCATTGGACAGCAGCGCCTCTCCCACACCGACGCCTTGACTCGTCTCACTCACAACGATCGCCTCGAGGTGCGCGCTAGGCTCGCGACTCAACAATTCCGAGCCGAGACTGGTCAGGGTGAGACCAATCACGCGATCAGCTTCGTCGACGGCGACGTGGACTTGGCAGTGTTCAGCCTCCCCGGCAAGCCACGTCTCGAGGAGAACTTGGTCACTCTCCCAAAGGTGGCGAGCTTCGCGATGGCTGGGAATCTCGAACGCGGCCAATCGGGGCAGCAAGTCGATCATCGCCGGACCGTCCTCTGCGGTGGCAGGACGAATGCGGACTTTCAAGAGCACCTCCGATTCGAGATCTAGTGTCGGCCAGTATCTCAAGCTCGCGGTTATCCTGGTA
>CBDTZM010000507.1:0-2070 GCA_965364915.1 uncultured Pseudomonadales bacterium
GGCCACTGGTGGAACGTTCCGTTTGGCAGAAATGCCTAGATCGGTTGCAGGACGACCTTTCATCTCAACAATTCGACACTTGGATCAGACCGCTGCACGCCAGGCTCGAAGATGACCGACTAAAGTTGCTCGCACCGAATCGCTATGTGAAGAACCAAGTTCAGGTCGCCTATCTGCCGCGCATCTGCGAGGTCTTGGAACAGGAAAACGATTCCGCAATCGCTTACGAGGTCGATGTCGAAATCGGTGCGGTCGATGTGGCGCCGTTGGCGCCGCGCCGAGCCGACGGGTCGGGCACGGCAGTAGCGAGCCAGCCGGTTCATGATCTCAACGAAAATTTTACGTTTGCTACCTTCGTCGAGGGTAAATCTAACGAGCTTGCCAAGGCCGCGGCGTTGCAGGTGGCGGACAACGCTGGGCAGTCTTACAACCCGCTGTTGCTGTACGGAGGCGTGGGGCTTGGCAAGACTCACCTCATGCAAGCCGTGGGCAACCACATACGAGAGCACAGCCCGCACGCCAAGGTCGTGTACTTGCATTCCCAGCGCTTCGTGCAGGACATGGTGCAAGCGTTGAAGCAGGGTACGATGCAGGAGTTCATGCAATTCTATCGTTCTATCGATGCGTTGCTGATTGACGACATCCAGTTCTTTGCCAAGAAGCTCCGCTCTCAGGAAGAGTTCTTCCACGTCTTCAACGGACTCTTGGAGCGTGGCCATCAGATGGTTCTGACCTGCGATCGCTACCCACGGGAGATCGACGGTTTGGAAGAACGATTGAAGTCGAGGTTCGTTTGGGGACTAACGGTCGAAGTGGAAGCGCCGGAACTCGAAACGCGCGTTGCAATCTTGATGAAGAAGGCCGAGGCCGAAGAGGTCGACCTCGACCCCGCCGTCGCGTTTTTCATCGGTGAGCGAATTCGTTCCAACGTGCGGGAACTCGAAGGGGCACTGCGGCGGGTCATCGCCAATGCTCGATTCACCGGCAGCCTGATCACGATCGAACAAGTCAAAAGGGCGCTGCGGGACCTATTCGCAATTCAGGATCGGCTGATCAGCATCGACAACATTCAGCGTAAGGTTGCCGAGTACTACAACATCAAGATTTCGGATATTCTGTCGAAGCGGCGCAACCGAACCATTGCTCGTCCACGACAGATGGCCATGTACCTAGCGAAAGAGCATACCAATCATTCCTTACCGGAAATTGGCGATGCCTTTGGTGGACGGGACCATACGACCGTAATGCACGCCTGTCGCAAGATTGCCGAGCTTCGGGAAGGCAGCGCCGATGTTGCTGAGGATTACCGAAACCTCAACCGACTTTTGTCTAGCTAGCACTTTGGCAGAATGCAGAGCATTCTGAGACGTTGCTAGTGGATGGCACCGACCATAAACGGTTCGGTTCAGGAACTAGCTGAGACACTCGAGGCAGAACATGAAATTCGTCACAAATCGCGAAGCGTTGCTCCGCCCGCTGCTGCTCGTCACGGGTGTCGTGGAGCGGCGCCAAACCCTACCCGTGTTGGCAAACTTGTTAGTCAAGGCGACTGCGGATGGTCGGCTGTGCATGACAGGCACCGATCTCGAGGTCGAGTTGATTGCGAACGTCGCGGGCATCACGGTTGAGCAGGAAGGCGAAGCCACAATACCGGCACGCAAGCTAGCTGACATTTGGCGCTCTCTCCCGGAGAATGCCGAGGTCAATGTGCAAGTAGAAGGTGATCGAGCGATCGTTCGGTCCGGGCGCAGCCGGTTTTCTCTTGCGACCCTGCCCGCCGGCGAGTTCCCCCAGGTCGACAGCAAGCCGGGCGATGTGGAAATTCGTCTGGGGACGGACGATGTCAGGAAGCTGCTCGAAAAAGTGAGTTTTTCGATGGCGCAGCAGGACGTGCGCTACTTCTTGAACGGGATGTTGCTGGAAGTCACCGAAGCCTACACCCGCACCGTCGCGACGGATGGGCATCGGTTAGCGATGAGTACCGTCAATAAGGGCGTGAGCGGTGTCGATCGTGTACAGGCCATCGTGCCTCGCAAGGGCGTGTTGGAGTTGAGCCGCCTGCTCGGGGAC
>CBDTZM010000508.1:0-2034 GCA_965364915.1 uncultured Pseudomonadales bacterium
CCTTCGATCTCGTCAACAGTCACAACAATTCTTATCGCGACCACGACTGGGGATTTGAGTATCGACCGACACCGGGGCGTGAAGTGGATTTTCCACGAGGACGCGTCACGGGTGGTTCGAGTGCGGTGAACACGACCATTGCGTTGCGCGGCATGCCTGAAGATTACGATGAATGGGCCGCCGCCGGTTGCAGCGCGTGGGCGTGGGAGAAGGTGTTACCGGCTTTCAATCGATTGGAACGCGACCTCGACTATGGTCACGAGGCCTATCACGGCGATGCCGGACCCATCTCGATCCGGCGCTATCGTGACGAAGAACTCTTGCCGCAACACCAAGCGTTTCTCGAGACGTCGAACAACCTTGGATACCCTACGTGTGCCGATGCGAATGACCCTTGGGGGACGGGTGCGGGACCGCACCCTATGAACAAGCTAGGGCGCCTGCGCGTGTCCTGTGCGGTCGGCTACCTGGCGCCGGCTCGAATTCGCCCCAATCTCGAGATTCGAGCCGATACCTTCGTACGGCGACTGGTATTGCACGGCGGGCGCTGTCGCGGCATCGAGGTGGAAACCCCAAGCGGCGAGACGCAGACCATCGCGGGACGTTTGGTGGTGGTGTGCGGCGGTGCGTTGATGTCGCCGAGCATTCTCATGCATTCCGGCATCGGGCCGCGTAAACATCTAGAGGCGTTGGGTATCGACGTGTTAGCCGACGTCCCCGGCGTTGGCCAGAATCTATCGGACCACCCCGCGCTGGCAGTTGCCTGTCTCGTCAAAGACGCGTCGCTCATCGATTTCGATCAACCGCTCATTCAAACCATCTTGCGCTACACGGCACCTGGCTCGGACAAGCGCAACGACCTTCAGATCGAGCAAATTAGTTTTGCCGGGAAACCGGACGGCCCACCGATGTTCGTCATCGCAGCCGTGCTGGAATATCAATATGGGCGAGGCGAGTTGCGTCTGCGCTCGAGCGATCCACACGCTGCTCCTATCGTGGACAACCGGTTTTGCGAAGACGATCGCGACAGCAAACGTTTGGTCGGATGTTTCAAGGACACGCTTGCGTTTACTCGAACGGGTGCGTTGGCCGACCTGATCGAAGCGGTGACGTTTCCGGATCCGGCGCGGCCGTTGGAAGATCGAGACATCGCCGACCTGTGCCGCAAACGTTCCGGCTCTGGCTTCCACCCTTGCGGAACGGTCAAGATGGGCCCGTCTAGCGATCCGCTTGCGGTTGTGGATCAGTACGGTTGTTGCCATGCGGTAGAGGGGTTGGTCGTTGCAGACGCTTCGATCATGCCAGGTGTGCCCCGCGCCAATACCAACCTGACCTGCATTATGATTGGCGAGATGGTCGGCGAGTGGTTGCGGACCCAACCGAGTCGCTACGGACTGTAAGTTCCCGGAGGAAAATCATGGTCGATTTGGCAATTCGCAACGTCAAGGTGTTGGATGGCAGCGGTGCAGATGCCTTTGATGCCGACGTCGAAGTCGACGACGGTCGCATTCTGAGCGTCGGTCGAGCGGGCAAGGCGGATCGAGAAATTGACGGGCAAGGGGCTTGTCTGGCGCCCGGATTCATCGACACGCACGCCCACGACGATGGCGCGTTCTTTCGCCACCCAGGCATGCCGTTCAAGTTGGCCCAAGGCGTGACCAGCGTGGTCAGCGGCAACTGCGGGTTCAGCGCCATCCCCCAGGACCCGGAGCGGGATTCCGTGGCGGCCAGCGGCGGCATACTGGCGGGCCTCGAGGGAGAATTTAAAGACCTCAGCGGCTACTTTGGCGCTCCGAACCCATCGGCGCGGTCGACTCTCCTGGCCCGGGTCCTCGGGGTTACGATGGGTGGCGCAGGTGCGCCCGGAAGTTGCAAGGAGGTTTTCCGACGCCTTTCTACGGGCCGGTAGACGTCCTGAAGAAACGGAGCGAGTGGCGACTCGGCCACTGACCAGGCGGTTCACCGATGAATCGGCTCACGGACTTCCGCGACCGACGATGGGTCCGCAGACCTTCCGTGTTAGTTTTTCACGTC
>CBDTZM010000509.1:0-2034 GCA_965364915.1 uncultured Pseudomonadales bacterium
TGCCAAACGGAAAACCAACCGCCGCTGACCATATAGACGACGGCTGCCCCGTTGGGCTGGTCCGCCTGAAACACATCGTAGGTCAGTGCCATGCCATCTTTGTGGCCGTATATCACGTCTGCGGTGATCTTGGTTTCTGCAGCCAAGCCCGATGCGCCCGACGCGCACACCAACAAAATCCAACTTCGTTGCCAAAGGCTCATCAATCTCTCCCCAACAATTCTATGAACAAGCCTGCCATTAGACCACACAATCGCGTCCTTACAGCAGGTCGCGCATCCGGTAATACAACATACCGAGCGCGAGCATCTGGTTGCCAAACCACTGTCCGAACGGAACGCGCGTGTGGCGGATACGATCAAACACATCCAGTCGTTCAAACGTCCCTGCGACCGCGTCTGCCATGATCACGCCCGCTAGGTGCGTCATGTTGATGCCATGTCCTGAATAACCCATAGCCGAGTAAACGTTTTTCTCAACTCGACGAATCAGCGGAACGCGGTTGACGACAATTCCGATTTTGCCTCCCCACTCATAGTCAATGCGTTTACCTTCGAGTTGGGGATAGATCTTGAGCATGCGCGGCAGCATGTTTTTTTGGATGCTTCTCGGCACGCGACCGGAATAGTTGCACCTTCCGCCGAACAACATCCGCTTGTCTGCCGACAAGCGAAAGTAGTCGAGTACGTTGTTGGGATCACACACCGCCATATCCAACGGGTTCACGTCCTCAATTTCGGCTTCAGACAGCCGCTCGGTCGCAATGATGAAGCTACCAGCCGGGAAGATCAGGCCGGACAGGTGCTTGGGATCCAAGCGCATGTACGCGTTTCCAGCCAACACAACCGCATTGGCTGTTACCGTTCCCGAAGGAGTTTTCAAGACGGGCTTGTCGCCGTGCTGGATGTCCAAGACCTCGGTGCTTTCGTAAATCCGCGTGCCGAGGCCTTGCGCCGCGCGAGCCTCACCGATACACAGGTTGAGTGGGTGTAGATGACCGTTGCGGTTGTTGATCAAACCTCCTATGTAGGCTTCGGTGCCGATCAGGTCCGGCAACTCTTCGCGGCTGACGATGCGTAGCCCGTCGCCGCTCATGCCGCGGTTTCGAAACTCCTCATAATCTTCTTCGAGCCCGCGCATATGGCGCGGCTTGATAGCAACGTCCATGTAGCCGTGTTTGAAATCGCACTCGATGCCGTACTTTTCGACTCTCTCTTCGATCACGTCGTGGCCAAGCCAACACATATCCCACAGAAGATCGTCCACCTCCTTGCCGAGACGTTTGCGAATACGGGTGGTGCCGCCAACCCCATGGATGAGCTGGCCGCCGTTGCGCCCCGATGCACCCCACCCTATTCTGTTCTGCTCCAAAAGCACCACATCGTAGCCGCGCTCGGCCAGCGTTAGGCTCGTTGCAACCCCGGAAAACCCTCCGCCGATGACGGCAACGTCACACGTCACCGACTCCGTCAGCTCCGGATAATTGGTTTCGGTGTTCAACGTTGCAGCGTAGTACGAGTTGGTATGGGGCTCCCCCATTCGCGTCTCCTCGCGTTGTGCCTTGCTATTATGGATGCTTCAATATACGACCTCATCGAGGTCGACTGGAAGAATTGCGGTCGAAAATTTTCTCGAGGACTATCACTTCCTCATCGTAAGGAGCACCCATTGAACATCCAACAGGCAACGCTAGAACAGCTAGATGAGGTGGCGCGCCTGTTCGACCTATACAGGCAGTTCTACGATCAGCCCGCCGACCTCGACAAGGCCCGCGACTACATACGGGCGCGGCTAACGCACGAGGAGTCCACCATCTACCTGGCGACCAACGACGACGGACGCGGCCTCGGCTTCACCCAGCTATACGCATCGTTTTGCTCGGTGGCCGCCGCCCCCATCTGGATTCTCTACGACCTGTACGTAGATGCTGACACCAGAACCAAAGGCGTCGGCACCGCGCTCATGAATAGAGCGCGCCAACTCGCCGAAGAAACCGGGGCAGCTCGCATCGAACTCGAGACAGCCATCGACAAT
>CBDTZM010000510.1:0-2030 GCA_965364915.1 uncultured Pseudomonadales bacterium
GCCATGGGCTCTGCACATTGGGACCTCGAAGCGCACGCCGCGCGTGCCGGTCCCGTGGTGGCCATGGGTGCCTTGGGGGCAATCTCTGCGGGTTTGAGTGTCGTCGAGGGTGGCGAGATTCCCTATCAATCTTGGGCTAGGACGCAACAGCAGGAAAACCTTGCTGACTGGTTGGCCCGCGACCCGGCCGTCAAATGTTTCATGCCCGGCGTCCCGCGCGCCACGTACATGCCGTTTCCGTTTCAAATCGTGCAGGGTGACGAACACGTTCTGATCACGTACGAATTTGCCAGCGCGACGCGGATGGTCTACCTGAATCGCCCCGACTTCGAACACCCGTTCGAGGCTTGGATGGGCCACTCTCGTGGACGTTGGGAGGGCGATACGCTGGTCATCGACGTGACCAGCCACATAGCGGAAACGTGGTTCGACAGCTCGGGCAATTTTCACAGTGAGGCGTTGCGTGTCGAGGAGCGCTTCACCCGCATCAGCGACGACGTTCTGCAATACGAGGCGACGATGGATGACCCCAAGGTGTTTACCCAGCCGTGGACGATCACGATGCCGCTTTATCGGCGGCAAGACCCCAACGCGCGGCTTTTGGAGTTCAAGTGCGTCGAGTTTGCCGAAGAACTCATGTACGGCCACTTGGTCAAACCGCCTGGATAACGCTATATAAATCAATTAGTTAAGCGTGGGCTAAGAAACCTAAAGAAGCCTCAAGCTAGACTTCAGGATTTCCGCGCCCGCGGTGTCGAGACTTGTCTGAACATTCAAGCCAGGAGTTTCGACATGTTTCACCATCGTTTTTGCTACCTGCCGTTGTTGATGATCGGCGTTTTTCTGGCCGGGTGTGTCGCACCGGGTTCACGACCGACGGGCCCGGCCGCGACGCTGGCAGAGGGGGCTCGCGCCCAGTTGGGTACGATCGCGGTGCGCGGGACGTTTGCGCCGCGGCTCAGCATCGCGGGCGTCGTGCGCGGCAAGGGCGAGGGTGCGGCAAGCACTGCCGCCAACGCGGTGGGCGGGATGTTGAGTGAGGCCGAAGAACCGGCCGAGATGATGGCAGTATTGCTCTTCGCGCCGTTCGTCGCCATCGGTGGGGCCGTATACGGCGCGGCCGTTGCCGATAACGCCGAAACGGTAGCGCAGAACCTGGCAACCCTAGAAGCGGCGACCGAAAAGTTACCCGTAGCCTTGGCACGGGTCACGGAAGCAGAGTTCGACCTCGTCTCATTCGTTGACCAGACCTTCGTTGATGAACATCTTTCCGATGCAGATCTCACATCGTTAGGCTACGACAGCGTGATCGACGTCAGCGTCCGTCAGTTGTCGGTTTTCAGTCATGGGCCCCGTTCGAAGATGCGTTTCGTGCTTGGGGGAACCGTCCGCGTCAATTCTCTTTCCAATAGCTTCGTCGCGGCGCTAAGGCAATTCCGCGTCACCGGTGGCGAACGCACGCTCAGTGAATGGGCCGAAGACGGCGGCAAGCGCACCGAGTCGGGTTTGCACGATCTCGCTCAACGCCTGGCTGACCGGATGGTCGACGATCTGTTCCGTGACAACGCTATTGTGATCGTGAGCGACGCACCCAAGCGCGGCGCATGGGGTAGGGCGAAGGCCGCCAGCACGACACCCTTCTTCAACTGGCACCTGCAGTATCGAGCACAAGGCGTCCATGCAGGGGTCAAGACGTCTGCGTTGGGTCCACTTGTGTTGCCGAATGAAGTACCCGGTGCCGTATTCGATTTTGATCTATACGATGAAGCCGAGACGCTCACGCGCAGTCGCGTTGGGTTATCCGAAACGCAATTACAACTGACGCGGCAACTAGATCAGTGTGCCAAATACACCTGGCAGGTTCGCGCACGCTACGAGAGCCTGGGTCGACCGGTTAGCGCTAGTTCGCCTCGGTACCGGTTCAAGACGCCGTGCTAAGGCAATAGGGGCTTCGATGCCTCGCTTGTTCCGAAAGCGGACTGGTGCAGACGATGAGGACGCCTTTGTCACCGCGCTGTGTCGAGAATGGA
>CBDTZM010000511.1:0-2027 GCA_965364915.1 uncultured Pseudomonadales bacterium
CTGGTATGTCGCGACGTTGATGCGTTCGATGCCAACCGCGTCCAGAATCGGCTTCAGCGCCACCACCATCTGAATCGTCGAGCAGTTGGGGTTAGCGATGATGTTGCGATGCTTGTGATCGGGTATGCGATGGGGATTGATTTCAGGAACGATGAGCGGCACATCGTCGTCGTAGCGAAATTGCGAGGTGTTGTCGATCACGACACAACCCGCGGCGGCTGCCTTTGGCGCATATTGTTTAGATATATCTCCGCCCGCTGAGAACAGACCTATTTGCGCTTGCGCAAAGTCGAATTCGTCAAGCAGTTCGACACGCACGGATTTGCCGCGAAACTGCAGGCGCTTGCCTGCCGAGCGTTCACTTGCCAACAAGAACAGCCGATCGACCGGAAAGGCACGCTCTTCGAGTATTTCGATGAGCGCCTCACCGACGGCGCCGGTCGCACCGACAATTGCGACGTTTACGTTGGCATTCATGGGATCTCCTCCGCGCCTTGCGCCCCCTCCAGAGCGTCCAATACCGCATCTCCCATCGCTCGGGTACCGACCAACGACAGTCCCGTCGCGCCAGCATCTTGAAATATGTCTGCCGTACGCAAACCCTGTGCGAGAACCCGGTTGACGGCTGCCTCGATGGCATCCGCGGCTTCGGCTAAACCAAGGCTATAGCGGCACATCATGGCCGTGGACAAGATAGTTGCCAGCGGATTAGCCCGATCCTGCCCCGCGATATCCGGCGCCGAACCGTGCACCGGTTCGTACAGACCCTTACCGGACGCGGCCAGCGACGCCGACGGCAACATTCCGAGGGAGCCGGTCAACATGGCCGCAACGTCAGAGAGAATGTCGCCAAACATGTTGCCGGTGACGACGACATCGAACTGCTTCGGTGCTCGTACCAGCTGCATCGCGGCGTTGTCCACGTACAGATGCGATAGCTCGACGCCCGGATAGTCTGCCCCAACCTCGATGACCACATCGCGCCACAGCTGTGTGACCTCGAGCACGTTCGCCTTGTCCACCGAGCACAAACGACCATTGCGCTTGACCGCTAGCTCGAAAGCTACTCGCGCGATGCGTTCGATCTCGTGCTCGGTGTAGACGTAGGTATTGACGCCAACCCGTTCGTTGTCACGGATGGTGACGCCTCGCGGTTCCCCAAAGTAGATACCCCCGGTCAACTCGCGCACGATCAGAATGTCCAAATCCGCGACCAGCTCTGCCTTCAGCGACGAAGCGGCCGCCAATGGTGCAAACAGCAGTGCCGGGCGCAGGTTGGCAAACAACTCGAGGCCGGCACGCAACTCCAACAACCCCTTCTCCGGCCTCTGGTGCATAGGCCGGTCTTCCCATTGCGGGCCGCCAACCGCGCCCAGTAACACCGCATCCGCGGAGCGCGCCGCCGTCAAGGTCGCCTCCGGCAGCGGGCTGCCTGCCGTTTCGATAGCGATGCCGCCGACCACGGCTTCGGTAAAGTCGATCTCGACGCCGTACGGGCCGACCGCTTGTTGCATCACGGCACATGCCACCGGCACCACCTCGGGCCCAATGCCATCACCGCTCAACACTAAAATATTTTTTATATCAATCATTTACTAAACTTATCTAGAAAACATGTCATGGTGTCGCCGCCTACCCAAAACTGCTGTTGCTTCGAAGTGCCCCCTAGTCTCTGAATAACCAACTACGACGGCTTCGATAGTCCGCTTCGAAACGCCGAATCGCGTCGACATGCGCAAAGGTGAGGTCAATATCGTCAAGGCCTTCGACCAGTTTGCGCTTGAGCATGGGGTCGATCTCGAATTCTATGTGGGCGCCGTCCGGCAGCTCGATACGCTGGCCGGGAAGATCAACGCGCAACGCAAACCCGGGCTCTCGTTCGACTCGTTGGAACAATTCGTCTATTTTATCTTCTTTTAAAACAACGGGTAACAGCCCATTCTTAAAGCAATTATTGAAGAATATGTCGGCAAAGCTCGGCGCGATCACCACCTTGAAACCATATTCCATCAACGCCCACACGGCGT
>CBDTZM010000512.1:0-2000 GCA_965364915.1 uncultured Pseudomonadales bacterium
TACCGCCGGCGCAGGCACCGACCATGTTCACCGCGTCGGCGCCCGATACATCGCGCGTCACGTCGATGGCGCTATCCAGAGAAGTCACGTAATCGTCGAGTCCCCAGTCACGATGTTCTGCCATCGGGTTGCGCCACGACACCACGAACACCTGAAAGCCCTGTTCCGAAAGGTATTTCACCATGCTTTTGGAGGGTGACATGTCGTAGATGTAGTACTTGTTGATTTGCGGCGGCACGATGAGCAGGGGTCGTACGTTCTGGGTGTCGGTATGGGGCTGATACTGGATCAGTTCGATGATCTCATCGCGATAAATGACCGCCCCCGGCGTGTTGGCGACGTTCTCTCCGACCTTGAAAGCGGATTTGTCGACCTGGCTCGGCATGCCGTGGTTGTGTTGCATATCGTGTACGAAGTTTCGCAAACCGGCGGCGAGGCTGGCGCCGCGAGTGTCGACCGCCTTCTTCACTGCCGACGGATTGCCGAACAGGAAATTGGTAGGGGCCAGGGCATCGGTGGCGATCGATGCTATGAACCGCGCCCGGTCTAGATCTTCCCCTTCGAAGCCGATCGCTTCGATCCAGTCGTTGACAGATCCCTGCCAGGCCAGCCAGCTTCTGGCGATTCTCGAGTAGACCGGGTTGTCGTTGAATTCAGTGGCGGAGAATCGTCTATCTTTCGGCGCCGGCTCAAGCTCGGAAGTGCCGAACATCACCTTGACCAACTCGCCGTTGAGCGCCATCGCGTGTTGGGCCGCGACCATGGGTTGCCGCATCGCCGCCTGCAGAACCTGAGCCGCCGACTTCGTCAGGTCTTCCATGTTCGCGCCGACCATCGGATTGAGCGTGACTATGTGGTCGTCGACTGAGACTTCATCCGTTTTGGTTACCATGTCGTGCTTCCCTTGGTGGTTTGCTAGTGATCCTTGCGACCAGGTGTTTGGTTAACTATTTGGCCACGAACTGACGTTCGTAGATCGCGGTGTCGTGGTCGGCCCGTAGGTTCCAGTTTCCGTTGTGTCCACGTGGCGCGTTGAACGGTAGATTTTGTCGGCCCAGTCGTCCTTGGCTTGAGCGTCGTACACCAACCATTGCTCGTCGTCGAGCGTCGCTCGGATACTGTCGTCTTGCTCGGCAAGCCAACCGAAGATTCGACGTTTTGACGCGATACCCATCGATGCTCGGGATTGTTGCCACACGTTGAGATACGCCGTGTTCAACGACTCTTGTTGGCTAGTCGAGAGTGGGACGGGAAAGGCTGGTGGCGTCGTTTGGCATCCGCCGTAGAGCGTGAGCAGTGCCAGGGTGAGTACGATTCGAATTGACATATGTTCTCCTCGTCCAAGCCAGTGGCGCGTTAAGGGCTGGAGGTGACTCAACTGCCGGGGGCGTTGGGCGTTGGCGGCCCCGCCTTGTAGGTTGGCGACTTACCTGAACCCACCGTTGTCGTACGGGGACGTGTCCGGTTGTAGATTCGGTCGATCCAATCGTCCCTGTAGGTATTGTCGAACGACAGCCATTGCGCATCGTCGAGAGAATCTTTTACCTGGGTGTCCTGGTCTTCGACCAGTAAACGGATCGCCGGTTTCGAAATACCACCGTTAGCCCTGCGCATCGCCATGGCTTGATCCCACACCGAGTCATAGATCGCGGTCAGTTCCTGTTGTTGCGGGACCGAGATCGTATCCGGAAATGGTGGTGGCGTGTTTTGACAAGCGGCGGCGAGGCACGCAATCGATAGTTGCATGATGAATGCAGAGCGAGTTGGCACGACCCTTCCCCCGATCGGTAGACGCGGCCCTGGGGCCTCGGCGCATCTAGTGTACGCTCGAACGCGGCCGATGCAATTAGCCCCCTTCTGCTACGACGAGTGTTACAGGGCGCGTTGCAAGGCGGGTGCTTCCGGAGCATATTCGTTCGCCTACATAGGCCACACGGCAGGTGCGTTTGAGCAAGTTCAACCAACCATTGTCCGGCAACGATATGCCCCGTTTTGCGGGC
>CBDTZM010000513.1:0-1979 GCA_965364915.1 uncultured Pseudomonadales bacterium
CGATTCCGTCTTCAATCGTGCCATCGATGGTGAGTTCGATGTGGTCATGGCGCTGTATCACGATCAAGGTCATATCGCGATCAAGGTGCACGATTTTCACGGCAGCACCACGGCGACCTTGGGCATTCCGTTTGTGCGTACGTCCGTGGACCACGGCACGGCGTTCGATATTGCCGGTCTTGGCAAAGCGGATTGTCGAGGTTTAACCGCGGCAATCGACGCGGCTCGTGCGCTGGTAAGCGGTCAGCTTGCGCGGTTGTAGCGCAGTGAGGCAAACTGCCTAGCTCACATTCGAACGACCAATCAGGGGAAGGGAGAAGCCATGCAAGCTGCGGTGTTTCGTGAAGTAAACGTACCCATGGAAGTCGAGGAAATCGACGTCTCCAAGCCGGGCCCGCGAGAAGTACTAATACGCACGGCGGCAGCCGGCGTTTGCCATAGCGACATGCACTTTTTCAATGGCACCTATCCGGGGAGGGTGCCCATGGTGTTGGGACACGAGAGCGCCGGTATCGTCGAGGCGGTGGGCAGCGACGTGTACTACGTGCAACCGGGCGACCACGTCATCACCTGTTTGTCGGTTTTTTGCGGCCATTGCGAGTATTGCCTGACCGGTCATATGAACCTGTGCCAAGAACCGGAAACACGGCGTAAGAAAGAAGACGAACCGCGCATTAGCCAGGGCGGTGATGCGTTGGAGCAATTTGCCAACCTGGGATCGTTCGCAGAGATGATGTTGGTGCACGAGCATGCCGTGGCGAAGATTCGCGACGACATGCCGCTAGACCGAGCAGCACTCATTGGTTGTGGTGTCACGACTGGCGTCGGTGCCGTGATCCATACAGCCAAAGTACGACCTGGAGAAACCGTCGCCGTGATCGGCTGTGGTGGCATTGGTCTGTCTTGCGTCAATGGAGCGGCCATAGCCGGTGCCGGACGCATCATTGCCGTGGACACCGTGCCTTCCAAGCTGGAGTTGGCGCAGAAGTTCGGTGCCACCGACGTAATCGATGCGTCCGCCGGCGATGCCGTGCAGCAAGTAAAAGAACTAACCGGTGGCGGCGTACACTACTCGTTCGAGGCCATCGGTCTCAAAGCCACTGCCGAACAAGCGTTTCAGATGTTAAAGAATGGCGGTACAGCCACCGTCATCGGCATGATTCCGCCGGGCGAGATGGTGTCGTTGCACGGACCGGATTTTCTGTTCGAGAAAACCATCCAAGGGTCGATGATGGGTTCGAACCGTTTTCGCGTCGATATGCCGCGCTTCGTCGACTTCTACCTGCAAGGCAGGTTGCACTTGGACGATATGGTGTCCCAGCGCATCAAACTCAGTGACGTCAACGAGGCGTTACAGGCGCTGGAAACCGGCGAGGTTGCCCGTAGCGTCATCATGTTCGACTAGGAGTAAAACAGATGCGTTGGTTGTCATTCACCGCAAACGGTGCCGGCAGTTTTGGCTATGTTACAAGCGACGGGGGGGTCGTCGATGTCGGCGCCAAATCCGAGTTCCCGGATCTCAAGGCGGCGATTGCCGCGGATGCGTTGCGTTCGTTGTTCGATAGTTTGGGCGATACGGCCGATGTCGCGCTCGACGGCATCGAGTATGCGCCAACGATCACCAATCCGGACAAGCTGCTTTGCGTCGGCTTGAACTACAAGGACCATCAAGCGGAAACCGGCCGCGGCGGTGAGGCGACGCCGACCATCTTCGTACGCTTTGCCGCGGCACAGATGGGGCACGAACAGCCCATGGTGCGCCCGTTAGAGTCGGAAACGCTGGATTTCGAGGGCGAGATCGCCTTGATTATCGGCAAGCGCGGCCGGCGCATCGCAAGGGATGCAGCGCTCGACCACGTCGCGGGATTTTCCATCTACAACGACGGCAGTGTGCGTGAATACCAGCGACAGACCTCGCAGTTCACGCCCGGTAAGAACTTTGCCAGCACGGGCGGGTTCGGTCCTTGGATGATGACGGT
>CBDTZM010000514.1:0-1973 GCA_965364915.1 uncultured Pseudomonadales bacterium
GCAAACCGCCATCGACCTCGCGAATCACCTCCAGCTTGCCGTCGGCCACCGTAATTTCAGAGGCAAACGTCGCCTGCGGCATACCCGCCAACGCGGCGAACATCTGACCCGTCTGGCTGTTGTCGCCGTCGATGCTTTGCTTGCCGAAGATGACGATGTCGGCCTGCTCTTTGTCCTGTAACGCCTTCAGCGCTTTGGCGATACCGAGCGGTTGCACATTCGCATCGGTTTCGATCAGCACGGCGCGATCGGCCCCCAACGCCAGACAGGTACGCAGCTGTTCCTGACAAACCGTTGGACCCACGGCGACGGCAACGACTTCAGTCGCCGTGCCCGCCTCTCTCAGCCTGACGGCCTCTTCGATGGCAATCTCACAAAACGGATTGACGGCCATTTTGACGTTCGCCAGATCAATGCCGGAGTTGTCGGGTTTCACCCGCACTTTGACGTTCGCATCGACGACGCGTTTTACCGGTACCAGTACCTTCATGTAGTCCTCAAGGTTGGATTCTTGAAAAGTCGAATCAGCGACGGGCCGCAAACGGCCCGCCCCGCCCCCAAATTCGGGCCGCGTATTCTCGCGTGGAGGTGGCGCGTAGGTCAAGACCTAGAGCGTTTCGTGGCTAATTGCCACACGGGCGCATGGCATCCGATATAATCGCTTGGATTGCCATAGGAGGTCTTTGAATGGAACGAGAGTCGATGGAATTCGACGTCGTCATCGTCGGGGCCGGACCCTCCGGGCTAGCGGCCGCCTGCCGCCTCATGCAACTGGGTGAGGCGAGCGGGACCGAGATTTCTGTGTGTCTCGTCGAGAAGGGCTCGGAGATCGGCGCTCACATTCTGTCCGGGGCGGTGTTCGAACCGAGTGCGTTGAACGAATTGTTTCCCGACTGGCAAGAACGCGGCGCGCCGCTCAACAACCCGGTCACGGAAGATCTCGTCTACGTGCTGGTCAACGACACCAATCACATCAAAGTACCCGGCCTGCTGGTGCCGAAAGACGCTCACAACAAAGGCAACCATGCGCTCAGCCTGGCGAACCTCTGCCGTTGGTTAGGCGAGCAAGCCGAAGCAATGGGCGTCAATATTTTTCCCGGTTTTGCCGCATCCGAAGTGCTGTACAACGACGACGGCAGCGTTAAAGGTATCGCCACCGGCGATATGGGCATCAGCGCCTCAGGCGAACACAAGGAAACCTACACGCCGGGCTACGAGCTGCATGCCAAATACACCATCTTCGCCGAGGGCTGTCGCGGCAACCTGGGCAAGCAACTCATCGACAAATTCAATTTGGATGAAAGCTCGGGTACCCAACACTACGCGATCGGCTTGAAAGAACTGTGGGACGTGCAGCCTGAAAATCACAAACCCGGCAAGGTCGTTCATTCCGTGGGTTGGCCCCTCGGCCACTTCAACCCGGGCGCGACCGGTGGCTCGTTTCTCTATCACCTCGAAAACAACCAAGTCTCATTGGGTTTGATCATCGATCTTTCCTACAAGAACCCGCACCTGAGTCCCTTCGATGAGTTCCAAAGATGGAAGCACCACCCCTTGATCGCTGACGTGCTCGAAGGCGGAACGCGCGTCGCCTACGGCGCTCGCGCCATCGTCAAGGGCGGTTTACAGGCATTGCCGAAACTAACGCTGCCAGGGGCCATTCTGGTGGGCGACGATGCCGGCTTCTTGAACGTGCTCAAAATCAAAGGCAGCCATACCGCGATGAAGTCGGGCATGCTGGCAGCAGAAGCGGTTGCCGAGCGCTTGGCCGAAGGCGACGGCGGTGGACAGGAACTGACCGCCATGCAAGCCAAGTTCGAAGCGTCATGGTTACACGAGGAACTGCACCGCAGCCGCAACGCGGGGCCTGGTTTGCACAAACTCGGCATGCTGATGGGTTCTGCCCACGCGCTGACCGACAGTTGGTTCAAAGGACTGCCGTATACGTTGCAAGACCCGAAGCCCGATCATGC
>CBDTZM010000515.1:0-1973 GCA_965364915.1 uncultured Pseudomonadales bacterium
GATAAGGATCGGCAATGTTCTCCGGAGTGAAGATCGACTCCAAGGTCATTTCCGCCATACTTTTCGCCGGAGCTGTGCAATTGATTCATTCGCACTATACCCGAGTGCCGAAAATCAGCGACAGTGTCGACGCACCTCCGCTACATGCTGTGCCTCGGCCGCGGCGAGTTTGGCAGCATCTTTGAGCCGGTAGCCCTTGCGCCGTTGGGCGTCTAACCGCGAGAGGGCTGCCATGGCGCTGTTGCAGGTCTTGACGCTAGCGGCGCGGTCGCGCTCTCGACGCTGCCGGGTACGGGCGCGCCTTTGCGCACGCACCGCGGCGCCCTTGGCGAGCCGCGCATCGAGTGCTTTGAGCGCGCGTTGCTCGTCTGCATCGAGCGGGGTGAATGCCACGGGGGTAGGCGCCTCGATCGGTAGTTTGATGGCGTCGGGACAAGGGCGGTCGGAGTACGTAGGCACGCCGTCGACGGTGCAGTGGTAAACGTGCACGGTGGAAAAGACGAGTATTAGCCACGCAGGAACCCACATAGCGCACAACATAGCGCTTCAGGTCGCAGCGGGAAGCGGCAAGCCACTCCAGAATCTGTAGGTCTTTCGCTCGTGGATCGTTACGCGGGATAGCCGGTAGGCGCTTCGAACCGAAACCCCAATTGCTCAAGCCCTTGAGCGGTCTGGATCGTCAGCCTGTCGCTGTATGCGTTACCGATGATCTGCACACCGATGGGTAGTCCGCCGTCGCTCAAGCCGGTCGGTATCACCGTGGAAGGAAGACGCGAGATACCGGTCAATCCTGCCCAGAAAATCTGTTGGAAGTACGGCATCTGCAAGCCATCGACGTCGATCGTACGCTCGCTCATCGGCCCATGGTCGTGCTTCAGCGCCGGTGTTGGCGTCTGCGGAGCCAACACCACGTCGAAGTCTTGGAAGAACTCGTGCCAGGCCCACCGCAAGCCCTCGCGGGCGTTGTGCAGGCCCAGCCACGTGCGGTGGTCCATCGTCGCCATGCGTGCCATTTCGGTCTCGTTGCCGTGATCGTCCGGGGCGGAATTGGCCGCTTGGGCCTTCATATCCTCAAATTGGTCTTGGGGTGTCCCGGCCATCATGATCGACCACAAAAGCGGGTTGTAGATGGCGTGCGATTGCTCGCCCGAGAAGTTGGGACGCGCTTCGTAGTCGATCGTTGCACCGGCGTTCTCGAGCGCCTCGGCGACCGTCTTCACGCGCCCCTGTACCTCTTGGCTGACCGGGCAGGCGTCGTCGGTCATCCATACGGCAACCCTCAATCCGGCGAAGCCCTGCTCGCCCAACCCCGGCAACTCGTAGCGTATGCCCGGCTCGAAGGCATCGGCGCCGGCGACGATGTCGAGTTGCAGTTCGAGATCGAAGGCCGATCGGGCCAACGGCCCGATGACGGCAATGTCGGGCTCGACCATCATGCCGGGTAAGGCATGGCCTCGTGAGGGTACCAGCGCCCAGGTCGGCTTGTGCCCGAACACGCCGGAAAAGTGAGCGGGCGTTCTGATCGACCCGCCGATGTCCGAGCCCATTTCCAGCGCGCTGAAACCGGCAGCGAGTGCGGCGCCGGATCCGCCGGAAGAGCCGCCCGGTGTGTGATCGAGGTTGTAAGGGTTGTTACAGGTACCGTAGATGTCGTTGTAGCTCTGTAGGTCGGCGAGGTCCAACGGCACGTTGGTCTTGCCGATGACGATCGCGCCGGCAGCTTTGAGCCGCTGTACCGCCAAGGCGTCCTCTTTCGCGATGTTGGCGGCAAACTCGGGTTTGCCCCACGTCGTCGGCGAGCCCGCCACGTTGTAGGCTTCTTTGACCGTGATGGGCAACCCCAGTAACGGCTGCTGGTTGTCCGGTTTGCTCGAGATGGCGCCGGCGGTATCGCGAGCGCGTTCCGCGTCTTGCCAGACGATGGCGTTGATCTCGCCATTGTGTCTCTCGATTCGATCGAGATACATGTCTGT
>CBDTZM010000516.1:0-1966 GCA_965364915.1 uncultured Pseudomonadales bacterium
GACGCGCGCGATCCGTTAGGGTGGTTGGCCAAATCTGGCTAAGTGGCAAGCTCACAACGTTCCTGCCACACTCGAACCCATGTCGCTACGCCCCATTACCCTTCTCGGCATCGTAATCAGCATGGTGACCGGTATCGCACTCGGCATTACCGGCTACCACGCGTGGCAGTCGAGCGACCTCGACAGCGCCGATATCCACGCCCTGCAGCAAGCCGTCGCGCAAATTCAGTTGAACTACGTAGACGACATACCGAAACAACAGCTCGTAAACGATGCGCTGCGGGGGATGTTGGACGGACTGGACGACCACTCGAATTTCTTGGACTCGTCGGCGTTCGATGATCTACAGGCCGAGACGCGCGGGCATTTCGGCGGCATCGGCATCGAGCTCGGGCTGGTCGAAGATTACTTTACGGTCGTCGCACCCCTGGACGATACGCCGGCCGCTCATGCGGGGTTGCAATCGGGGGATCGCATCGTCGCCATAGACCAGGAACCCTTGCGGGGCAAGAAGTTGGTCGACGTCGTCAAAACCCTGCGTGGACCACCCGGTAGCGACGTCCATCTAAGACTGCGCCGCGCGGACCAATCCATCGGCGTTTCGTTAACACGTGCAATGATAGAGATCGCCAGCGTCAAAACTCGCTGGCTCGAACCGGGTTATGCATACATCCGCATCTCGCAGTTTCAAACGGGTACTGGCGACGATTTCACCGGCGCGCTCGAGAGACTGCAGGCCGAGCAGCACATCGATGGCCTGGTGCTGGATTTACGCAATAACCCCGGCGGCGTACTACAAGCATCGGTCGCCGTTGCGGATGCGTTTCTGGAAAACGGACTGATCGTCTACACCGAAGGGCGTCTACCCTCCAGCCATCTAAAATATCGCGCTTCCGGCGCCGACTTGTTGAACGGCGCACCGATTGCAGTGCTGATCAACCAAGGCTCTGCATCCGCTTCCGAGATCGTTGCGGGCGCCCTGAAAGATCATGCTCGGGCGACCCTCGTGGGAACCAGGAGCTACGGCAAGGGGTCGGTACAGTCGGTGCTGCCGCTCACCAACAAACGCGCCATCAAACTCACTACGGCCTACTACTTCACACCGAACGGAGAAACCATTCACAAGCAAGGTATCGAGCCGGATGTGACGCTCGATACGAACGACAACGATGCGGTGCTCGCCGATGCGGTCAAAGTTTTGAAAGGCGAACTGCACGCCAAGTTGTAATCCGTCGACAAGGAGAAGTTAGATAGTACCCAGGTCGCGTTCGAGACCCTGCCTTTTCCAGTCAGCTTGCCTCTGCACGCTGGCCCTAGCTGCCTCCCCCTCATTTTCAGCCCAAGCGTCCACCCAGGCGAGAGTTGCCATCGTCATCGACGACATCGGCTACAACTTGCATCGTGCCCAGCGTTTCATCGATCTACCAGGGCCCATTACGCTCGCGTTGTTGCCTTACGCTCCATTGAGCGTCGAGATCGCCAAACGGGCGAATCGGGCGGGGCAAGAAGTGATTCTCCATCAACCGATGGAGCCGCATCCAAGCCGGCTTGTGCGCGCGATCGAGGGCACGCTGTTGCTCGACATGCAGCCGCGTCAGTTTCACCGAACGCTGAGCGCTACGCTCGCATCAATTCCGCACTTGAGCGGGCTCAACAACCACACCGGCAGTCTCTTGACGCAACACGCTGAACCCATGGGCCGCATCATGCAGCAGCTGAAACGCGAGGGTCTGTACTTTCTCGACAGCCGCACCACGCCCGACACGGTCGGACATCAAACCGCCGTAACCTGGTCGGTGCCCACCGTCGCCCGGGACGTGTTTCTCGATCACGTTCCCGACTTCGAACGCATCGATCGACAATTTGCGCTTGCACTCAAGATCGCGCGACGCAAGGGCCATGCCGTCGTGATAGGACATCCCCACCGTTCGAGTTTGGATTTTCTACAGCGGCGCCTGCAACACCT
>CBDTZM010000517.1:0-1958 GCA_965364915.1 uncultured Pseudomonadales bacterium
CCTGCCGGCGCGCCGACCAGCGTCGACAGGCGCATCCACTCGGGTTCATCCGCGAGTAACGTCGGCGTCTGCTGCGAGGCTTGCGTACCGGCAATCTGGCGGATCGGTCCGTTCTCCCATGTGAAGTCGGTCATCAGGAAATTGATGGTGACGACCGGCGGCGTACGCTCGAAGATCAGCCGTTTGGTCCGCATGGTGAGTTCGGAGGAACCCTCCTCCGTGCGAAGCTCGATGTCGAGTGCTTCGGCTTGTCGAAGCCTGCGTTCCGGCAGTTGTTGTGCATCGCGAAAGTCTGCGTGTAGCTGCTGATACTCGATCGCGCCCGGCAAACAGAGATCGCCACCGCCGCCCCAGCAAAGGTAGTCGGGCGAGCCAAAAATCTTGGCGAGGATCGGCGTCGTCGTCGGTAGATCGATCATCGATGCCCAATCCGGATCGTGCACCATCTGCCGTGAAGCAGAACTGGTGCCGTAGCTGTAACGGTGCGGCAAGCGCCCGCTCTCGGTCACATACTTGCGCCCGTCGCGACCCGGTATCTCGAGAAGCTGCTTGAGCACGCGCGCGCAGCCTCGCCGCCAACGTTCGAGTTGTTGTGCATCGAGCAGGTCGCGCACGACGACGTAGCCGTCACGCCGGAAAATTCGCGCAGCCCGATCGACTTCATCGGGCGTGCAGATCTCCAAGCCGTGCACACCGTTGTGTTCCCGCAGGGTCGCTCGCAGCTTTTCGACGTCCGGGTCATCGTACACGCGACGTTTCGGTGAACGCGGATCGGGTTGGCCGAAGCCCCTGTCGATCGGGTACGGCTGACCATCTTCGTCAACCGTTTCGTTCGGCGGCGTGTTCTCGTCCCACCCGACCGTCGTCTCGCCATGCACGGCCAACCCGTCCAGTTCATCCATCGATATCGATTCAACCATGTGCTTTCATACGTCTAGCCGGATCAAGAATAACAGGAGAGGACACATGCCGACCCCAGCATCTCTGCAATGGCTCGCCTCGGTGACCGAAGACATCATCGATCCCGAGCGCCCGATCATCGACACGCATCACCATCTTTGGGAAACCCCGCTGATGTGGGGCACCTACCTTCTCGAAGACCTGTGGGCCGATACCGGCTCGGGTCACAACGTCGAGAAGACCGTCTTCATCGATTGTCACTCCAACTATCGGCAAGACGGACCGGAGCATCTCAAACCCATTGGCGAAACCGAATTTGTGGCAGGCATTGCCGAGCAAAGCGCAAAAGACGCCGATCAAGCCACCATTGCCGGGATCGTCGGCCATGCCAACATGACGCTGGGTGAAGCTGTCGAAGAGGTGCTCGTCGCGCACGAGGCAGCCGGCAACGGGCTGTTTCGCGGTATTCGCCACGCCGGGCCGCATGATGAGACCGGCACGTTGTCAAACTCAGGCCGGGGGCGCCCCTGTCCCTATGGTCGCGACGATTTTCGGTCCGGCGTCAAAACGCTGGGACGACTCGGCTACACGTACGATACCTGGCATTTCTTTCATCAAAACCAGGACTACCTCGCCCTTGCCCAAGCGGTACCCGATACAACAATGATTCTCGATCATTTTGGGACCCCTTTAGGGGTCGGCGCATACGCCGACAAGACCGAAGAGATCTTCGAGCAATGGCAGCAAGACATCGCAGCGATTGCCGAGTGTCCAAACGTGTTCGCTAAACTGGGCGGCATGGCCATGCCGGACAACGGCTTCGGTTGGGACCAGAACGAGCGACCGCCGACGTCCGACGAGTTCGTGGCGGCACAAAAACGTTACTACCTACACACCATCGAATGCTTCGGACCACAGCGCTGCATGTTCGAGAGCAACTTTCCGGTCGACAAGCTGTCGATCTCCTACCATGTGATGTGGAACGGCATGAAAAAGATCGTCGCAGATTTCTCGGAAGACGAAAAACACGCGATGTTTTACGGCACCGCGACGAAGGT
>CBDTZM010000518.1:0-1957 GCA_965364915.1 uncultured Pseudomonadales bacterium
CCGACGATACGCGGCGAGATGTTGTGGTGTCAGGGTTACTCTGAGCCGGGGGCGGGCTCTGATCTTGCCTCGTTGCAAACCAAGGCACATGTCGACGGCGATGACTTCGTCATCAACGGCCAGAAGATCTGGACGTCGGGTGCGAAGACTGCGCACATGATGTTCTGCCTGGTGCGCACCGAGCCCGATGCGCCCAAGCACCAGGGCATCAGTTATCTGTTGATCGAGATGGGCACGCCCGGCATGGATGTGCGACCGCTCAAGCAGATGACGGGGGACTCCTTTTTCAATGAGGTGTTCTTCACCGACTGTCGGGTACCGACCACGGAGATCGTCGGCAAGCGCGGTGAAGGTTGGTTTGTGGCCAACGCCACGCTCAAGCACGAACGCGGCGGCCTCGGCGATCCCAATCAGGCGGAAGCGCGTTTTCGCGAGATCTTGGAGCTGATGAAGACCGAGACCATCGATGGCCGGCGCTTGATCGACATTCCTAGCTTTCGCGACCGGGCCATGGCGCTGCAGGCGCG
Source organism: uncultured Pseudomonadales bacterium (assembly GCA_965364915.1). Classification (GTDB taxonomy): domain Bacteria; phylum Pseudomonadota; class Gammaproteobacteria; order Pseudomonadales; family Azotimanducaceae; genus Azophilus. Next base: position 528 of record CBDTZM010000518.1, read on the forward strand.
GGTGCTTGCCATGAAGTTCAACGGCATGCGCGTGTTGTCACACAACATCAAGAACGAAGAGCCGGGACTGCCGCGCTGGATCGTCAAGCTGCAGGGCTGCGAGCTGAACCACCAAACCGCGGCGCTCGCCATCGATGCCTTGGGCGAACTCGGTATTCTCTACGACGAAAGCCCCTACGTGCGCGCTCACGGCATGTGGCAGCATCGCTACATGATGGACCTGGGCCTCATCATCGGCGGCGGTACTGCGCAGATTCAGAAAAACATCATTGGCGAGCGCGCACTCGGGTTGCCCAAAGAACCGAAGTTCGACAAGCCGATTTAGGGGAAAGACTAGTGGAGTTCATGCTGAGCGAAGAACAGCGCATGCTGCAGGAGAGCGTGGTTGGTTTTTTGGAGTCGCAATGCCCGCTGGAACGCGTTCGTAGGGCGGCGGATGCGGAACAGACCATTGCTGACGAAGTCAGCCAGGGTTTAGGCGAACTGGGCATCCCCGGCATCGTGATCCCGGAACAATTCGGCGGCGTAGGGTTGGGGTTTCTCGAGGCGGCATTGGTTGCCGAGGGTCTCGGCGGCGCGGTCGCACCCGTACCCTATGTTGCCACGTCCGTCATGGCGCCGGTGGCGCTATTGGCCGGAGGCAGCGAGGCTCAAAAAGACGAGTGGCTACCCAAGATGGCTTCTGGTGAGATCACCGTGGCAGTTGGTGTCACCGAACAGGTCGGCCGCCGCGAAGGCGATGGCATCGTTTGTTCGAACGACGCGTTGACCGGCAAGGCGATGTTCGTTCTGGAAGCCATGGAAGCCGACGCCTACCTCATCGCCGACGCGACAGGGGCGATGCACTTGGTTACAGGTGATGCCCAAGGTCTCGAGCGCACCAAACTCAAAACCATAGACCGCACGCGCTCGGTGGCGGAACTCTCGCTGAACGGCACGCCCGCGGCCGTACTGCCCAACACGGCATCCAGCCGGGAACCGTTGTTGGCTACCATCGATGCCGGCCGGTTGATGCTTGCGGCAGACACGCTGGGCGCCGCGCAAGCCATGCTGGACCAAGCGGTCGCGTACGCTAAGGAGCGACGTCAATTCAATCGTGTGATCGGCTCTTTCCAGGCGGTAAAACACATGTGCGCCGAGATGGCGGCCGAACTCGAACCGTGCCGTTCGCTCGTTTGGTACGCGGCCCACTCGGTGCTGGCGATACCGGAAGAGGCGCGCCTGATGATCTGTCACGCTAAGTCGCATCTTGCCGAGGTGGGACGGTTCGTGGCGCGCACGTCGACCGAGGTGCACGGCGGTATGGGTTTCACGGACCTGCTGGGTTTGCACTACTGGTTCAAACGCATCGGTGTCAATCGACAGCTATTGGGCGCGCCTGAGTTGGTTCGTGAGGAAGCGGCTCGCGTGCAGGGGTTGGTGGACTAGCG
>CBDTZM010000519.1:0-1951 GCA_965364915.1 uncultured Pseudomonadales bacterium
TCCGCCATCCACTCGTTGGTTTCGTTCATGGCGTCGCGTAAGTCCATGTTCAGGTGGCGATACACCTGCGCCTTGATGACTTTGATGGACGTGGGCGAGACCACCTCTGCAAGGTATTTGATGTAGTCGGTGGCGGCTTTGACGGATTCGCCTTCTTCCAACAAACGGTCGGCGAGCCCCAGTTCTTTGGCTTCCTCGCCGGTGAACTTGCGCGCGCTCCACAAGAGATCGAGCGCTCGGCCGGCGCCGATCAGGCGCGGCAATATCCAGCTAGACCCGTGCTCGGCGATGAGCCCGCGTTGCGCGAATGCGGTGGTAAATTTCGCTTGGCGTTCGACGAAGCGCATGTCGGCGAGACATGCGTAGACAAATCCGAGTCCTGCACACGGTCCGTTGATGGCGGCAATCAAGGGCTTCGAGAGTGACATCACGTAGGAATAGGTCACTTCGAAGTTGGGACCCATGTCCGGGTTCCCCGGTTTTGCCTTCAGTTCGGAGAGATCCTCCGCCCCGCCGCCGCCTTCGCCCGATGCGGTGGCGCTGAGCCCCTGCATGTCCGCGCCCGCACAAAACCCACGTCCCGCCCCGGTCAGCACGATGCCGACCACCGCCGGATCTGCCTCTGCTGCGGCGAAGGCGTGGCGCATCTCGGCCATCATGCGCCCGGTCAGTGCGTTCAATTGATCCGGCCGGTTCATCGTGACGATGGCGACCGGATCGTTCACTTCGTAAAGAATATCTTGGTACATGTCTTGCTCTCCCTTCGTGATACCTCTATGAGAGCGCAAAAACGGGCGTTTGGCAAAGGCCGGCGCGAGATATAGTCTGAGCGTGGGATAAGAAGGGACAGACGACCATGACCATACAACTGCGCCAAATTTGCTTGGTAGCCCGTGAGCTGCAACCCGTCATCGAAGATCTGACTCAAGTTCTGGGCATCAACACCTGTTATGTCGACCCGGGCGTCGGCAAGTTTGGGCTCGAAAACACGCTGATGCCGGTAGGGCGCAACTTTCTCGAGGTTGTCGCACCAGTTGAAGAAAACACGGCCGGCGGCCGGTATCTAGATCGCAGGAACGGCGACGGCGGCTATATGGTGATCACTCAGGCGGATACGTTGGAGAATCAAAAAGCCGTCGTGCAACGGGCGCTGGACAACGGCGTGCGTATCGCGACCCAATCCGAACGCGACGGCTGGCATCTCACGCAATTGCATCCCGGCGACATGATCGCTTCGTTCCTCGAGATCGAGTACGACAAGTTCGAAGATTTCGAAGGTAATTGGATGCCGGTCGGCGGGTCGGGTTGGGAAGACAAGGTCAAGCAGGATGTGACCGTCGATTACCTGGGCGTCGAACTACAAAGCCCCGACCCGGTAACGCTCGCCGAGCTTTGGGGCAAGGTTGCCGGACTGCCGGTCGAACGCGATGGCGCAGAGCTTTCCATGCAGCTCAACAACGCCACCCTTCGCTTCGTGGAGGCCGAAGACGGTCGTGGTCCGGGTCTGGGCGGGTTGGACATTGCAGTCAAAGACCGCGAACAGATCTTGCGTGTGGCACGTGAGCGCGATTGTTACGTGAACGACGATCGTGTGGACCTTTGCGGTACACGGTTCTACCTGCGCGACTGAAACTTTCGGCAGTTGAGTTTTACTCCGACCCTATTTGGAGAAATATGAACGTAACGAACTCATCGACACCGCTTGACGTCGGCGATACTGCACGTCGGACGCGAACTACATCGCTTTTGAAGCCCGTTACGAGTTTAGGAGAAACATGAAAGTCGGTGTTCTACAGTTTTTCAGTTGGCCGGGTCGCCGGGGCGATCTGCAGCAAGTCTACGCGCGCGCCATGGAGCGCATCGGAACCATGGACCAGAACGGGTACGATGCCATCTGGGTCGCGGAACATCACTTCAGCACCTACAGCGTGTGCCCGTCGATCCACATGAT
>CBDTZM010000520.1:0-1951 GCA_965364915.1 uncultured Pseudomonadales bacterium
CGGTGTCTAGTTCGTTGAGAAACAGCCGATCGATCATGCCGCTGCCGAACTTCCCCGGCGGCAGGGAAATGCCGTGTACGACGATCAAGCTGATCTCCGATGGATCACTTCGAGCGTCGCAATTCGGGGACGGTAGCCGGCGAGTCCGTGCTAACCAATGGTCAGGATTGACATGCACTGTAAAATGATCGTCGTACGAAAGATTTCAACGAACAATACAGGTCCTTGCGCCCTATGGTCGAGTCAACCGAATGCCCAGCGTCGATCAAGTCCGACGTCAGCCGAGCCCTCGCCGAAGACGTCGGCACCGGCGATATCTCGGCAGCGCTGATCGACCGCGATCTGACGGCCAACGCGGAAGTCGTCACTCGAGATGCCGGCGTGTTCTGCGGGAGGCCCTACGTAGACGAAGTTTGCACCCAGCTCGATCCGGCCATTCAAGTGCATTGGCAGGTTGCCGATGGCGACGAGTTGACGCCGGATCAGGTGCTCTTCGGGCTTCAGGGTCTAGCGCGCAGCTTATTGACGGTCGAACGAACGCTGTTGAACTTCGTGCAACTATTGTCCGGGACCGCCACCCAGACCCGACACTATGTACGCCTGATCGAGCATACCGACACCGTGTTGTTGGACACGCGCAAGACCCTACCGGGCCTTAGAGCCGCGCAGAAATACGCGGTGCGCTGCGGCGGTGGCAGCAACCATCGCATGGGGCTCTACGACGCCTATCTCATCAAGGAAAATCATGTCGCGGCCGCGGGCTCCATCGCCGCTGCGGTGCGCCGGGCACGTGCGTTACATGCCGATCACACCATAGAGGTCGAAGTCGAAGACCTCGATGAGTTGACCCAAGCCATCGAAGCGGGTGTCGACATCGCGCTGCTGGACAACTTCAATCTGGCCGACACGGCCAAAGCGGTGGCGCGAGCGCAAGGCAGGGTGAAGCTTGAAGCGTCGGGTGGCATCGACGAGAACTCGATTGTCGAGATCGCGGATGCCGGCGTGGATTACGTTTCGGTCGGCCAGTTGACGAAGAACGTCGCACCCCTCGATCTATCCATGCGTTTCGTCGACTCACCGTCTACCGGTTGAAGGCGACGGCTTTTGTTCGTGGGAGGCGGGGTGTCTCGATCGTCGAATTGGTGCCGGAACGCAGAATCGAACTGCGGACCTACTGATTACGAATCAGTCGCTCTACCAACTGAGCTATCCCGGCACTTCGCGAACGTTGCGCAGGATAGCGGCTTAGCGAAGATCCCGAAAGGATCTTGTTTGGTTTAGCAGCGCACCTTCTCAGGCATGGTCATACATACCGTCGTGCCGGTCGCATCGGTCGCAGTGACGTCGTAGGAACCGCCGCCCGGATCCGTGATCACGTAGGTCACCCCACCATCGTCTTGGGGCTGCCAGCCAATGCCGGCCGTGATGGCGGCGAGGTTGGCAGCGGCAACCAGGAAGTTGCCGTTACGTAACCGAAAATCTTCTTGGAATACTTCAATCGTGGACAGGTTGTTGACCAGCACACCCTCGCGAGAAGTCGTGATGTAGCCGTTGTACGCCGGCATGCCAACTGCGGCGATAATCGCGATGATCGCCACAGCGATCATGAGTTCGATGAGGGAAAAACCTTTCTGCAACGAGATCTTTTTCATGTTGCACTCCGTAATCGTGCATCGCGAACAAGAAAAAGAGGGGCCCTTAAGGCCCCTCTCGAGTTCACACCGTTATTAGATGTTCTGAAAGTCGGCCTGCCGAGTCAGCGACGCGGTGAACTGATAGATCAACGGTCGGTCGAACACTGCCAGCCAATCACCACCAGCCAGCGTACCCGTTACGGTTACACCAACTGCACCGGTGCTCGGATCACCAACACCCTGGAGGTACGGAAGACCGCCGCCGGGCGCCGTGCCACCTCCTTGGTTGAGCTGCGCAATGAAGTTCGCCTCGGTGT
>CBDTZM010000521.1:0-1928 GCA_965364915.1 uncultured Pseudomonadales bacterium
CGGGAAGATACCAGAACGCACGCCCCTAGGCGCAGAACGTCTTGCGATGGATACTGCGCGCGTTCAGGGTACACCGGCTGGTCCCGAAGACCGCGGTCCCGCTGAACGGTGCCTCCTAGGTTTCAACTCTGGCCCACCGATGAATCCGACGGTTTACAACGACAACGTGCAGATATTTCAAACTAAAGACCACATCGTGTTGTTGAACGAGATGGTGCACGATGCACGAATCATACCGCTGGATGGACGTCCGCCGCTCCCGGACGGCGTTCGTCAATGGCGAGGTGACTCTCGCGGCTATTGGGAAGGCGATACGCTAGTCGTCGAAACAGCAAATTTCACGGATGTGACGACGTTCTTCGGTACTAGCCCGAATATGCACCTCACGGAGCGGCTCACGCGCATCGACGATCGTAGGCTGACGTATGAGTACACGGTTGACGATCCGGATTCATTCACCGAACCGTGGACGGCGGTATTGCAGATGAACCTGAGCGATTCAGAGATCTACGAATATGCTTGTCACGAGGCTAACCGCAGCATGACGTTGATGTTGGAATCGGCGCGTTATCAAGAGCGGCTTGCAGATTCGGATTAGGCTTCCTGATGCAACCCAGTGGTCACGTCGATACCCAGTTCGCGCCCGTGCGCGATGCGTTTCTTGCGGGATTTGACGATGGCCGCGATGTCGGTGCAGCCGTCGGTGTGATCGTAAAGGGTCGCCTGGTCGTCGACTTGTGGGCCGGGCACGTCGACCGCAAACGCGAGCAAAGTTGGGCACAAGACACGCTTTGTTGCATGTTTTCGATCACGAAGGCGATGACGGCCGTATGCGTCCTGCAAGCCATTGCCGAAGGTGCTATACGGCTCGACGAACCGGTTGCGAGCTACTGGCCCGAGTTTGCCCACAACGGCAAGTCAAACATCACCGTACGCCAGTTAATGTGCCACCAAGCCGGGCTGGTTGGATTCCATGAACCTGCGCACCGGGACATCTACTATCAGTGGGATCGAGCTTGCGCCGCCCTCGCTGCCGAAACGCCCTGGTGGCAACCTGGCTCTGCTCATGGTTATCACGCGCGCACCTTTGGGTTTCTACTCGGTGAGCTACTTCGACGCGCGACGGACAAGCGCGTACGAGAATGGTTTGTGGAGCACATCGCGCAACCGCTCGATTTGGATTTCCATATCGGTGTGGCACAGTCAGACTTGTCGCGCTGTGCGGACATGTTGCCAGCGAGAGTTCGCCTCGGAGAGCCGTCGCAACTACCGCCGGAGACGCAACAGATGATGCGAGATTTCAACGATGTATCGACGCCCACCGGTGCGGCGTTTCAAAACCCTGTGCTCGGGCCGGGTTACATGAACACGACGCAGTTTCGATGCGCGGAAATACCCGCACTCAGTGGCCACGGTACGGCGCGGAGCGTCGCCACGATGTACGCAAAGCTCAACACCCTACTGCCAGCCGAAATCGTCACTGAGGCCACTCGCACCCACGCGTATGGGCCTGATCGCGTCCTAAAGTCAGTGACTCACTTTGGGTTAGGATTGATGTTGCACGATGACCAAGCTCCCATCGGTCAGCGCACGGGTTCGTTCGGCCACGCCGGCGCAGGCGGATCAATGGCGTTCTACGATCCTGACGCCGGCGTTGCGTTTTGTTTTGCCATGAACCAGATGCAAGAAGGCGTGGTCACCGGCGGCACATCCGCGATGCGCGTCACCAATGCCGTCTATGATTGTCTATAGATACCTAAGGGGTTCAAAGATTGGGAAGCGCTATGTTCATCGATTGTGATTCGCACGTGTTAGAACCCGCCGACTTGTGGTTGACGTATCTCGAGCCCCGCTATCGCGATCGTGCTATTCGGGTTGAAGAGAAAGACGGCGTAGAGCAACTCATCATCGGCGAGAAAGTCGTTCTC
>CBDTZM010000522.1:0-1920 GCA_965364915.1 uncultured Pseudomonadales bacterium
ACCACCAACTCACCGCGGACGGGGTTGTAGCTCGTGCCCTTCTCACGTCCGGGGTCTTCCGGAAAAATGTCGGTACCGTAAAATGCGTCGTACAGGCTACCCCAGCGGGCGTTCGCGGCATTCAGTGCAAACCGGGCGTTCATCACCGGCACGACCAGTTGCGGACCCGCCATCGTCGCTATTTCGGCATCGACGTTCTGGGTGGCGATGGAAAAGTCGTCAGGTTCCGGTAACAGGTAACCGATCTCTTGGAGGAATTGTTTGTACTGCGCCGGATCCAACGCCTGACCTTTGCGCTCCAAGTGCCATGCGTCGATTTGCGCCTGAAGTTCGTCCCGACGTTCGAGCAACGCACGATTCTTAGGAGCAAGGTCGACAAGTGTCGCCTCGAACCCCGACCAAAAGTCGTCTACATCGACGCCGGTGCCAGCCAAGATTTCGTTTTGCACCAGCGCGTCGAGCGCGCGAGCAACTTGGAGGCTACCCCGCCGCACCACGTCGTTCATGATCCTACCCAACAGAAGAAAGCCGGTTAGTATAGCGAGGACACCAAGCGTTGGGGACAGGTTTGAAACTGGCATGCTAGTGTCCTGTCCGATTAATTCGTTTAATTTCAGCGTGTCCTGCAACGAATCAACCGGACAGGACACTAGATTGCATCTTTGATCGGGAGAAACCAGCACCGTGATTCGTATCTACCATGCACCGAACACACGCTCGATGCGCGTGATCTGGCTATGCGAAGAAGTCGCCATTCCCTACGAAGTCGTCACAATCGACTTTTCCCGTGACTATCGAGCCAGCGACGAGTGGCGCGCCATGCACCCGCAGGGCAAGGTACCCGTGATGCAAGACGGTGACATCACCATCTTCGAATCCTGCGCTATGGTTCAATACCTGTTGGATCGCTATGGCAATGGCCGGCTGCAGCCCTTGGCGGGTACCGAAGGCGCCGCCCATTACCAACAGTGGTGCTGGTTTGCCGAGTCGAGCTTTGCCAGGCCGCTCGGCGACATGATCCACCATTCACGACTCAGACCCGAACCCGAACGTATTCCCGGCGTCGTCGAGGACGCAAGGTTGAGGGCAGAGCCGTGTCTCGCCGCCACCGACCAACACCTCACTGAGCGCGACTACCTGGTGGGCGACGCCTTTAGCGGCGCCGACATCATCATGGCGTGGACGCTATACCTCGCCAAGGTGCTCGACGTATTGACCGAAGCGTCGGCGCCAAACGCGTGGCGCTATCTTGCCAACCTCGAGGACAGACCTGCATATCAAAACGCGCTAAAGGCCTAGCACCGTTTTGGCGATGATGTTTTTCTGAACTTCCTTGGCGCCTCCGAAAATAGAAGCAGCCCGAGCGTTCAAATAGCGCGGTGCAACCGTTTCGGCAGCTTCCGGTCCCACTCGCGGTTCGTGGTGGCCATTCATCGAGATTAGATTGCCATGGGGCATCGCGTAGTGGTGAACGGCCTCTAGTTTCAGCTCGCTCAATCGTTGGTCGATATCCACCGAGGTGTTTTTAGCCAGCGACGAGCCCGCGCCCGGTGACTCGCCACGCGCCAAGCGGGCCAGCGTCGAATGCTCGGCGAACTGCAACGCGATGAGTTGAATTTCGAGCAACTGGGTTCGATTTCGAAAACTGCTCGATTCCCACAGGGGGCGACCGCCGTCGGCTTCCAACTGAGCAATGGTTTTCAGGTGATCGAGCGACACCTTGATGCGCGCAGCAGCGCCACCGCCGCCCCGTTCGAATTCCAACAGATACTTGGCAACCGTCCAGCCTTCGTGTTCCGGTCCGACCCGGTTAGTCTGCGGCACGCGCACATCGTCGAAAAATACCTGGTTGACCTCATGATCCGCCGCCATCGTGATGATCGGTTCAACCGTGATGCCCGGCGTGTCCATCGGCATGAG
>CBDTZM010000523.1:0-1918 GCA_965364915.1 uncultured Pseudomonadales bacterium
ATCAGGCAATCTCGATGTTGATGAGAACCGCCGCGGCGCTGGCGCGCTCGAAGTCGTCGGCGTTAGGCCGGCCGCCTCGATCTAGCTTGACGTTCATGTAGGCAGCATCTGCCGGATACCTGGACCACAACTCCAACAGCACCGGCTCAATCCGCTTGGGATCGTTGCGCACTGCCGTCGCCGTACCATCGACCTTTGCGCCTTCGAGGCGCAGTTGCACGGAGCGGGGGTCTCTGAAATTGTGCCACCAGCGGGCGTCGGTCGAGGTCGTACAGCACACATGGTTGCCGTCGCGCAGATAGCGGACCGGTACGATGTGTTTGTTGCCGGTCTTGGCGCCGGTATAGCTGATGGTCATTAGGCTGGCGCTCATCAATCCGTGCAGGGGCGAATGCAGCAAACCGATCATCATCGGGTTGATAAAGGCAAATAGTGACTCGGGGAGCTTCACGTGCCGAAGCGAAGTGCGGTGCGCGCCCGGGCTTTGGCGGCTTCTACTTCGCGGTTTTTCGGAGCGGCGTTGGTGACCAGGCTCTTGAGCAGGCGATCGGCACTTTTGCTGACCGAACGAATAGCGTCGTTGAAGGCCGCCTCATTGGCTTGGGAGGGTTTGTTGAAGCCGCTCAACTTGCGCACGAACTGAAGTGCTGCGGCCTGTATCTCTTCCTCGTTGGCGGGTGGGTCGAAGTTGTAGAGCGTCTTGATGTTTCGGCACATGGGTAAATCTCAGTGATTTTGTTCGTAGTGTCGTTGCAGTAAGTCGACACCGTAGTCGCGCTGCGGATTGCTCCACACAGAATGAATGTGATTGACCGTTTCGCTACCAGCGTTAGGCAGCTGGTCGAACTCGATCACGACATTCGGACCGCGTACCGCCCAATAGTGTCTGCGGGTTGGATCTTTGCTGCCGCGCCACTCGAAGGTCAAATTCTCGAGACCGGCGGCCCGTATCTCTTCCAGCTCCTTGACCGCCAGGTGGGGGTCAAGTGACCGAATCCATGTCTCGAGTAACGTGTCGATCAGGTTTCGTTGTGCGGCATCGAAGGTCGACGCGGACACCCCTCTAGGTTGCTGTGCCTGGCGCGGGCCGCGTTGTATGCCGCCCCGGCCGGGGTCATCGGCCGAGTAGGCAGATTTCAGTTGTGCGGCGCTTAGACTGGCCAGCAAGGCTTGCCCGATTGTTTCGTGTGGCACCATCAGTCTGAATCCCGTTCTGGGTCCGCTGGCGACCAATACGGGATTGGTGCCGAGAAATAGCGGGGTGGCTCGCACCTCGCCGTCGACGGCCGTGACGTTGACCGAGACGTGATGGCCTTCGACCTTCCATGCCCAAGGGGAGTCAGCGGATGGCGTGCCGTACACCTCGAAACGGTAGTCGTCCGACAACCTTGCCGCACTCCAGGTTTCGCTATGCCGCAATACGTCGTCCATGAGCATGATGTGATTGACTAGCAAGTAGCCCGAGTCGCTCAGCACCTCACGCAGTAGCGCATGGGCGGCCAATCGTGCGGGTAGCGGCATAACGCCGAGCGGTACACCACGTGCTGCCTGCATGGCGTTGGGGACGAAATCGAGGTTGAAGCGTTCGTTGTCGTCAAGATCGTAGTGCAACTGGCCCGGCTTGATAACCTTGGGTATTGCGTCGACCGCGTTGACCAAGGCCTTTCCTTGGTCCGCCATTGCGGCGTTCATGTCGTGCCCGTGGCTCGACAACGCGACACAACAAAATGCGATGCCCGATGCGATTCTCAACATTCGCAATCCCCTTTTTTTCGACGCGATGACTGGCCTCGATTATACGACGCAGGCGCGATGAGTGAGGAGTGGGTGATCGTCAGGTCAGCAGCAGTTCGAACTCGATTTCATCGCGAATCGGCTCGCCCGCATCGTCTGTTAGCGGAATTTCGGGCTTGATCGC
>CBDTZM010000524.1:0-1909 GCA_965364915.1 uncultured Pseudomonadales bacterium
GCTTGGCGCCGACGTCGTCAAGGTGGAACCGCCCAAAACCGGCGATCCGGGCCGCGGTGCGACCGGTGACGCCGAATACTTCATCGTTTGGAACAGCAACAAACGCAGCATCACCATCGACCTCAGAAACCCCACCGGTCGGAAGCTGTTGCTCGACATGGTGCCCCACTACGACGTCTTCATCGAGAATTATGGCCCAGGGGTCATCGAGAGACTCGACATCGGCTACGACGTGATGCGCGAACTGAATCCATCGATCATCTATGCGCGTATCAAGGGATTCGGGCTCGACGGACCCTGGTCTGACTTCAAGTGTTACGACATGGTCGCACAAGCCGCCGCAAGCGCGTTCTCGATCACCGGCGAGCCGGACGGGCCGCCCATGCGACCGGGCCCGACCACAGGAGACGCCGGCACCGGCGTACAAATGGCGTTGGCCATTACGGCCGCGTACGCTCAGCGGCTGCAAACCGGTAAGGGTCAGACCATCGAACTCTCCATGCAGGAGGCCATGACCTACTACCTGCGCACGGCAACCTCGCAGACACAGTTTGGCAAGGTTGCTACCCCTCGTTCCGGCAACGGACGACTACCCACCATGTCGCTCTACCCCTGCCAGGGCGGCGGACCCAACGATTACGTGTACGTCATGGCCGTGACACCGCGGATGTGGGAAGCCCTGTGCAAGGTGATGAACCGTGAGGAACTGATCGAAGATCCACGGTTTGAACACCAGAAAGACCGGTTCGAAAACTTCGACGCGCTCAAAACCGAAATCGGTGCTTGGACCGCGCAGCGCGACAAGTACCAAGCCATGCGCGAGCTTGCCGAAGGCGGAGTTCCAGCCAGCGCGATTTTGGATACCAAAGACCTTTTCGACAACCCGCATCTCGCCGAACGCGGTTTCATCCACGAGGTCGAGCACAACGTGCATGGCAAGATCAAACTGCTGGGTTGGCCGGCGCGCATGTCGGAAAGTTCCGTGCCGATAACGGCTGCACCACAACTCGGGCAACATTCGCGCGAGGTGGTGGCCCAAGATTTGGGACTTTCTGACGCCGCTGTCGAGGAACTCGTCAAGGACGGTGTAATCGGCGGATAACCGGCGGTGAATCTACGCGGATCGGTCGCATTGGTCGGCATGGGCGAGACCCAGGTCGGTTCGCTTCCCGAGCGAGGTTCAACCGAGATCTGTGCAGAAGCCGCCCGATTGGCGTTGGCCGACGCAGGCATCGGCAAAGATCGCATCGACGGTCTCGTGACCTGCAACCCTTGGGTGGAACCGCACCTCTATCACGCCGAAATGTTTGCCGAGTACATGCAGATATTTCCCAAGTTCTGCATGACATTGAATGCGGGTGGCGCCACGAGTCTTGCCGCCGTGCACCGTGCCGCCGCCATGATTGTGACCGGCGCCTGCGAATCCGTGCTCATCACGCACGGTGACAACGCGCGCACGGGTATGACACCTCGAGAAGTCGGCGAGAAAATGACTACCACCATGCACCCGCAGTTCGAGCTGCCATACGGCGTGCCGCTAACCAATGGCTATGCCATGGCGGCTCGCGCCCACATGCACGAATTCGGTACCACGCCGGAACAGCTCGCGGCGGTCGCCGTGACCGCCCGCTTACACGCATCGCTCAATCCTGCAGCCGAGATGCGCGATCCAATCGAGATAGACGACGTCCTCAATTCCCCCGTCGTAGCTGATCCGCTACACGCGCTCGACTGCTCGCTGTGGTCCGATGGCGGCGCCGCGGTGGTCGTCGTCGCAGCCGAACGTGCTCGCGACTTTCCCAACAAACCGGTGTTTTTCCTCGGCGCCGGTGAAGGTCATTGGCACGAACATCTATTTCAAACCCGCTCGCTAACGTCAAGTGCTGCCAGCGAGTCGGGGCCCCGCGCG
>CBDTZM010000525.1:0-1908 GCA_965364915.1 uncultured Pseudomonadales bacterium
CGCCAGTACGCCCGAGTGGTAGGATGGCTTAACGCCAACCGAGAAGCGTCAACATGTCGCGAACCGCTATCGTTCTATCCGTTGTCGCTGTCGTAGTGGTCGGTCTTGGTTTCACAGCCTACCAAGCCTTTGTCGGCGCCCTGGACCCCTTCATCGCGCTTTACGATGACAACTGCAGCGTATGCCACGGCGAAAATCTCGAAGGCACGCCGCTCGGCATGCCGCTGATCGGTGCCGAGCTGAAGCACGGCGATTCGGTTGCCGAGATCACCAAGAGCATTGCCGAAGGCTTCCCAGTACAAGGTATGCCGCCTTGGTCGCCAACCTTCGGCAAAGAATTGGGTATCGAATTCGAGTTGGATGAAATCGAACAACCGGTCGTGGATCTAACCCCGTCGCCCGCCGTGTCGAGTTTCATATTCTACGAAGGTAGCGCTTTCCCCGAATGGCAGGGTAATATCATCGTCGGCACGCTGAAGGCAACGGAGCTGTATCGGATCGTACTGGAAGACAACAAGGCGGTGCACAACGAAATCCTGTTGAAGAACTTGGCTAGAATAAGAGACGTTGAAACCGGACCCGATGGCGCTATCTATCTGTTGCTCGAACACGCATCCGGCGGACAGATCGTACGACTCGTACCGGCGTAAAAACGAAACGCAATATGCCCGCACCGTCATACAAAGGCAATGACCCGTACATCTTCGTGTCTTACGCCCACTCCGAGATGGACGTGGTAGGCGCCGAGATCGATCGTCTGAGCGCAAGCGGCGTAAACGTCTGGTACGACGAGGGCATTAGCCCCGGCCAGGAGTGGAGCGAAGAGTTAGGCCACGCAATCACCGGCGCATCGTGCTTCATCTTTTTCGTCTCTGCCAATTCTACGACGTCGAAGCATTGCCGCAACGAGCTGCAACTGGCGATCAACCGAAACGTTCCCGTCATCGCCGTGCATCTCGAAGAGACTCAACTCTCCGACGGTCTGGAACTGTCGTTGGGCGCTACCCAAGCGATCTTCAAGCATCAGTTAGATGAATCTACCTACCGCGTAAAGTTAGCGGAGGCCATCGGGACGGTCGGCCCCGCCCCGCCATCGACCAGCCTCCCATCCACGCCGCCGCGCAAGCGGCTCGGGTTACCAATGATTGCGTCGGCCGCGGTGCTCGTTCTGACTCTAGGCGCACTCGGTTGGTGGGCAAGCGACCGTCCGGTCAACGACTCGCGTCCTGACCTAGGTACCCAAGAAACATCGATTGCCGTACTGCCGTTCGCAAATATGAGCACCGACCCAGCCAACAGGTTCTTCGCGGCCGGGGTCCACGAAGACATCCTGACCGAGCTCTCCCGGATGAGCGACCTCATCGTCATCTCGCGCAGCAGCGTCATGCAGTACCAGGATCAAACCGTCAACATCAAAGACGTTGCCAAAGCCATGAACGTGACCCACGTCTTGGAAGGCAGTGCACGCCAAATCGGCAATCTGGTCCGCGTCACCGTGCAGCTCATCGAAGCAGCGACCGACCAACATATCTGGGCGGAGTCTTTCGATGGCGAACTCACCGACATTTTTCGTTTGCAGAACGAGATTGCCTTCAGCGTCGCCAACCAACTGTCCATCAAGCTGAGCGACGACTATCGAGGCGAACGCCGCGGCGATGTGCCGACCGAGAGTTTCGAGGCGTATTCGTTATACAAACGCGCTGTGCCACGCACCGACCAATTGGGCATCGATCTCGTCGAACAAGCCCTCGCGATCGATCCGAACTACGCCGCCGCCCATGCAACGCTTTCCACCAAGCTCCGAGCAACTCCGGATTGGTTGGCGGTACGCGAACGCGCCGAGGCTTCGGCTCGTAAGGCGGTGGAACTTTCCCCCAACTATGGATACGGACACTGGAACTTGGCCGA
>CBDTZM010000526.1:0-1885 GCA_965364915.1 uncultured Pseudomonadales bacterium
GCAGGCAAAGCCCCGATGCACCGGATGGTCGTCGTCGGGCAGCAGGCGGATGCGATCGTCATCCACTTCGGCGATCAAAGCACAAGCAGGCTCACAGACCCGACAGTAGGTGGGTACACGTTTCAACTTGGTTTACTCCAGAATCCCAATGTGATTATGCCGCAGGGTATGATGTTCCGAAACTCGAGATTTGGGGTGAAACCATGGATTTGACCGGTAAACGGGTGATTGTCACCGGTGCAGCGGGGATTTTGGGCCAAGCGGTTGCCGCGACGTGTCGGCAAAACGGCGCTACGGTGGTCATGCTGGATGTCGTCGAAGAGTTTCAGTCCGGTCTTGGCGAGACCTACACGGTAGATCTGACGGACCTCGGTGCGGTCGAGGCCTGTATCGACGCGATCGGTGACTTCGACGTCGTCTGCAACATTGCCGGCGGCTTCGATATGGGACCACAGGTCTTCGAGATTTCCGATGAGCATTGGCATGCGATGTTCGAGATCAACGTGACGACGCTACGCAACATGCTGCGCGTCACGATTCCGCGGATGGTCGAGCGTGGTAGAGGCAGTGTCGTCAACGTCGGCGCGTTGGGCGCGTTGCAGGGTCAAGCCGCCATGGGCGCCTATGGCGCGGCCAAGTCGGTGGTCATGCGCTTGACCGAATCAGCATCGGCGGAGTTGCGCCAGCAAGGCATCAACGTCAATGCCGTGTTACCGAGTTTGATCGATACGCCCCGCAACCGCTCCGATATGCCGAACGCAGACTTCGATACGTGGGTAAGTCCCGACAAACTAGCCAACGTTGTTTGCTTCCTGGCGTCCGACGCTGCCTCGGAACTTCACGGTGTGTTGCTGCCTGTCGTAGGCAGGGTTTAGGTTAAAGCCCCGTTGGATGGAAGAGCGATTCGAAACTTTCGATGATGCCGGTCGGTGTACCGGACTCGTGCCGCGCTCGGAAGTGCATCGCTTGGGATTGTGGCACCGATCGGCCCACGTCTTCGTTTTCAATTCACGGGGCGACCTGCTGTTGCAAAAGAGAGCGCCCGACAAGGACCTCTACGCCGATCTCTGGGACTACAGCGTCGGCGAACATCTCAAACCCGGTGAGAGCTTTGATGAGGGCGCCATTCGTGGGTTGAGCGAGGAGCTTGGTGTCACCGGCGTCACGATCGAATCGATCGGCGTCATGCGCAAATCGCGGTTGGTGGATCCGGGTCTCGGCGTTGCCGATTGTGAAATACAACAAGCCTACCGCGCCGTTTATGACGGCGAAGTCAAACCGGACGCGGTCGAGGTAGCAGAGGTGCGGTTCGTCGCACTCGATCGACTTGCCGCCAAGATCCAATCCACCCCACAGTGTTTTACGCCGTGGTTCGTTCGCGATCTCGATGAGTTGGAGATTCTGACGTGCTGACCGATCGACAGATACAGGCGGCCGCCGAAGCCTTGCAGGCGGCGGAAACCGAACGCAGGCAGATTCGGTCCGTGTCGCTCGAGTACCCCACGATGGATATGGAGGACGCTTATGCCATCCAAAATGCTTGGGTCGAGTTGAAGTTGGCGCAGGGGCGGGAAATTCGCGGGCGCAAGATAGGTTTGACATCGCGCGCCATGCAAAAGGCGATGCAGATCGACGAACCGGACTACGGCACGCTTCTGGACGATATGTTTTTCGCTGACGGCGCGGTCATCGAAGCGGGCCGATTCACGGACCCGCGCATCGAGGTCGAGTTGGCCTTCGTGTTGAAGCAACCGCTTGTCGGAGAAGACGTCGGGTTAGAGGACGTATTGGCCGCAACCGACTACGTCGTACCTGCACTCGAGATCATCGCTGCCCGGAGTTTTCGAATCGACCCCGAAACCAAACGGCCCCGCGGCGTGCTCGA
>CBDTZM010000527.1:0-1879 GCA_965364915.1 uncultured Pseudomonadales bacterium
TTACCTCAGCTGATGGTTGCCGGGCTTTTGCCGACCACTTGAGCCGACAGTTCCAAGCCCCCACTAACGATCCGCCCGATTCGGCCTGATGCGCACCGCATCGAATCTAATCAAACTACGGGTTGCAACGTGCAAACTGAGCTTCAGGTATTTGTCGTCCATTACGGTCCCTCGGTGGCGATGCCTTAGCCATCATCTGAAATTCAGATGTGTTCCTTGAGCGCGCGAAGAAACGCATCGTCGATACCTGGAATCTTCGCTGATTGCGCACGCACGACACCTTCGCCATCAACGAGCGTCAGAATAGAGGTGTGGTTGAATTCGCCGCTTGGCAGCTTGCGGTATCTGACGCTCAGTACCGCGGCGATCTTGCGAACGTCCTGAGCGGTGGCACGCGTTAGCTTCCATCGTTGTGTATCGATTCGATGGCGAGCTGCGACCTGCGCTAGCACCTGTGGCGTATCGTTTTCCGGATCGACGCTCACGAGTATCACCCGTAGCCTCGACAATTCGTTTGCAGAGAGAGTTCGTTCCATCATCTGGATCGTGCTGATCAACACCGGACAGACGTAGGGACACGTTGCATAGAACATACTGATCACGACAGGATGTCCGCGAAAAGTATCTAGGGACTGGAGGGTGCCTTGTTGGTCGGTCACGTTCACGTCGAGCTGATAGATCGACGTTTCAGGCAAATCGGACGAGTGAGCCGAGGTACTCATACTGAGCGCAACGGTCAGGACAATCGCATACGAGAGACGAGGTTTCATCGAATACCCTCCAATACGTCAGCGGCACACCGGAAGCCCAGATTTCGCGTCGTGTAGGCTGCTTCGAGCGAGGACAACATCGCAACTCGCATCAGGACGGCGTAGTTTTCCTTCTGCTCCATACTCAACGCGCCAGCGCCACAGAACTTGACCTTGTCTGCACCACCCTGTTCGCGATTGTCGGCTGCAACCAACAATGCGTTGTAGTCTTCGACCCATTCCCACACAAGACCATGCAGATCATAGACGCCGTAAAAGTTTGCGGCGCGTTGACCGACCAACGCGAGCGCTTTGTCGCCGGGCATCGCATACCAGTTCAGAATCTCTTGTCGCCATGCCGGGTCATCGCGTGCATTGGCACGCGTCGCGTCGGCTGAGGCCGCAAGCTCCCATTCATACCAACGAGGCAACCTGGCGCCCTTGGCCTCGCAATATGCGGTTGCGGCGAACCAACTGACCTGGGTCACTGGTTGCTCCCCAGACAGATCTGGTCCCAACTCGCTCGCGCCCGCCCAGTTGGATAAATAACCGGTGTCGACAAACAATCTGATCGCGTTATCCCGCCGCCACCTGGGGTTGGCTTGGGTAAATTCGAGAAATTCGCGATTGGTGACTGGTCTTCGGTCCAGCAGGAATATCGGCACGTCGATTACGCCATCGCCCTCTCCCTCGGGGATCACCGACTGGAACACACCCGGACCAATGGTTGCCATATCATTTGGCGTGTCATCGGCCAACGCGAGCGCAGATGACATCAACGCAATCGCGCAGATGGCCAGTGCGGTATGGCCCAGGTTACTTCGCCGCACCGGGTGGCCTTTCTGTCGACGCACGAACTTCCGTAACCTCCTCGCGAGTGACGCGACCGCCGTCGTTGCCCCACGAGTTCAAAGCATAGGTAATGATGTTCGCGATCTCGTCGTCGTTGAGCTGGCTCATCGGCGGCATGACCGAATCGTAGCGTTCGCCGTTGACGGTAACCGGTCCGACGAGGCCGTTCAGTACCACGTCGATAGCGCGAGTGCTGTCGGTCAGCAAAAAATCAGCACCCGCGAGCGGCGGAAATACGGCAGCCAAACCGCTACCGTCGGCCAGATGACAGACCGAAC
>CBDTZM010000528.1:0-1873 GCA_965364915.1 uncultured Pseudomonadales bacterium
GGGGCTGTGGGCGTTGGGTATCGGTTTGTTCTCGTTGGCTGCCGCCGTACATCCCCGCCTGGACGTGAACCGCAAGCCGGAAACATTGGCTGGGGTAGGCTTTGTGGCGCTAGGCGTGGTGATCATCGGTAGTCTGTTGTGGGTTGCCAAAGCCGGCTTGGACCAACATGAGGCTTGGCGGCTTGCTCACGCAAGCCGCGCCGACCAAACACGCGTAGACGCGGTCCACATTTCCGGCAGTGCCGTCATAGATCCGGGCAACAGTCTCGACTTGACGTTGGCGATGCGCGTCAGAACACCGCCAGACGCGTCGGCGGATTCGCTGCTGTTCACGCTGAATCCAGGATTGACGGTAGCGCAGGTGTCGGTTGACGGCGACCTGGCAGCGTGGACCTTTGACGACGGACTGTTCGAAATACTGACCCCGCTTCCTGCCGACGCCATCGCCACGATTGAGTTGACGGCCTCGGGCGTACCGAATAAGGCGTTCGGCTACCTGGACTCGGCGATAAACTTCCTTGTTGGCAATACGATGGACGCACAGATTGCGATTTTGGGGGTCGATGTCGGCGTGTTCGATCGTCGCTATGTCGCTCTGACCCCGGGATCGTATTGGCTGCCGCAAGCGGGTACTGCAGTACCGTCGGCAGACGCCCGCACCCACCCGCCGGACTACTTCACGCTCGATCTGGAGGTTAGCGTGCCTGCAGACTGGACCGTGGCGGGTCCTGGGTCTCGCGAGCATGTCTTGGCAGATACCTATCGGTTCCGCCCGGATGCCCCGCTGCCGATGGTGGGATTGTTTGCTGCAGAATTCGAACGCCGCGCGATGACGGTCGCAGGTGTCGAATTCGAACTGCTGATGCATCCGACCCACAAGCGCAATCTCGAATTTTTTGCGGACATCGGTGAGGAACTCGAACGTTATCTCGAAGAGCTGCTGAGCGCAGATCGTTACGGCCTCGTCTATCCCTACGGCAGCATCAGCCTGGTCGAAGTGCCCGGTCGTCTGCGTGGCTACGGCGGCGGCTGGCGCATGGATAGCGCGCAAATGATGCCGGGCATCGTCACGATGCGCGAAAGCAGTTTTCCCACAGCGCGTTTTGAACAGGCATTCGATGACACTGAGGACTACGAGGCTGCGGAAGGCGGGCTGCAGCGAGCCAAAGTCGAAGCGATCAAAACTTTTTTCGAAAACGACGTGAGCGGCGGCAACGTGTTCCTGGGTGCGTCGCGTAATACCTTTCTATACCAGACCAGTGCAAGCGGCGAAGGCGCGTTGGCTTTGAACTTCATGTTGGACGAACTCGTGACACAACTTGTTACGGATTCATCCAGCTTTTTCTCGCCGTTCCTGTTCAAGCAATCGAGTGGCGCGGTTGTTGGCGAAACCGTTACCAACATGTTGTCAGGGCAAGCCGAGTCGGTGGTGGAGGCGGTAAGAAATTCATCGACCAATCGAGCATCGGTTTGGGACATGGCGCTGGGCACCGCGCTTGTCGACTTGGAGCCGGAACTAGATCCGCAAACGGCGCTCAATGTGCTGGCGCTGAAGTGCGGCGCCATTGTTAGCTCGATATTGCGCGGGGTAGAACGAGAGAAGATAGGCGCGATGCTTGCGCTACTTTTAGAACGCTATCGAGGCCGGACCTTTACGGCGGAGCAGTTCACCGAGGTGGCGACTGAGGCAGGTGTCGACTTACAGTCTCTCATCGGCAATTGGTTGACGGATGCGGCACTGCCAGGATTCTTGACTTCGCCGGTTGCGGTGTCGCGCCTGCGGGACGATCGCGGGGTTCCTCGGTACCAGACACGTTTTCACGTTCGTAACGACGAGCCAACTCCGGGGTTGGTCTACTTCTCGACCAAGATC
>CBDTZM010000529.1:0-1862 GCA_965364915.1 uncultured Pseudomonadales bacterium
TCGCGGTAGCGGAACGAAGCGGTGCGCGCGGCAACCTTAAGATCGGGAATCTTCGCCAGCACGTTCAATATCTCTTCCGCCATGCCGTCGGCAAAGTGGGCATTTTCGGGATCGGTGCTGAGATTGTCGAATGGCAACACGGCAATCGATCTCGATAGGTCGGCTGCGGGTACCTCTGAGGTGGTGCGCGGCCACCAGGTAATCGTGAGCGCGACTACGAGCAACGCGATGACGAGAAGATCGAATCTCCGATAGCTGCGTAGCTTCGCTAGCTCTGCGGTATCCGGTGCTGCCGTCGACGTTCGTACGATACCTTGCGCGGTTAAGTCGAACGTCCACGCTAGCGTGATGGTGATGGGAAAACCCAGCACCAGCAACCACAACACCAAACGATACGCCCCGAGGGATAGCTCGAAGATCGGGAACGTCACTTCGGCCAGTTGCAGAATGACCCAACCGCTCACCAGGTACATCGCGGCGACGCGCACGACGCTGCGCTGTTTCAGTTCTTGAAAGAAGCCGGCCTTGCCAGGTTCTGCCATATAGGTGGATCTGCGGTTTGAATGCCCTAGTTTCACCGTTGGCTGCACCAGTCACAAGCGTTCAACTACTGTGGGAACTGCGGCCAGACCAACGTTAAGTGAAGTAATCTGGCATAAAATCAATATGTCTCCCCAAGAGTCTCGTCACCGCGTGAATTCTTTGACACAATGCCGCCCCGAAGGGGGCTCCCAATGGTGGGGCCGCGGTTTGCCGCTCAACCTCGGGTCTTACCTTAAGAGTGAAGATGCGTGAATTAACAGGCTTAGTGCGTTTTTGTGTCCTGCTGTTGTGTCCAGCAGGCGCCATAGCGGTGGACGTGGGCGAGCGCGCACCCGAATTTGCACTCCCCGCGATCGCGGCCAACGCGCAGCCTATCAAGCTTTCCGACTATCAGGGTAAGGTCGTGTATCTCGACTTCTGGTCTTCGTGGTGCGGCCCCTGTCGCCGTGCCATGCCGCAATTGTCCGAACTCAGGGATGCACACTCACGCGATCGATTTGAGGTGGTCGCCGTCAACGTGGATGCGGTAACCGACGACGGGCGGCAATTCCTCAAACGCGTGCCAGTCAGTTATCCAGTTGCCGCCGACGCGGCGGGAAGCTCCGCAGAACGGTATGGCGTGTCCGCGTTGCCTGCCGCGTTCTTGATCGATGGACAAGGCATCGTAAGGCAGGTGTTTCGCGGCAAGCAGGTCGAGGACATAGCGGTCGTCGGCTCTTACGTCGAGGGAGAAATCTCGAAGCTGAATGCGGCGCGGGTTTCGGAAGGCAACTTAAGGTAGAAAAAAAAGGCGCTCTAGCGTCATTGGTAGGGAAAACTAGATGATTTTTGCTCTCGCACTGATCCTATTGGTCGTAGGTTCGGTCCTGTTCCACTTCGTGAGCCCGTGGTATCTCACGCCATTGGCATCGAACTGGGGGATGATCGACGACACCATCAGCATCACGTTTTGGGTCACGGGGTTCGTATTCGTCGCGGTCAACTCGTTCATGGCGTACTGCGTATACAAGTTCCGCTACAACAAGGACAAGCGCGCCGACTACGAGCCAGAGAACAAGAAACTCGAATGGTGGCTAACGGGATTGACGTCGATCGGCGTGGCCGCCATGTTGGCGCCCGGGTTGTTCGTCTGGGCCGAGTTCGTCACCGTACCCGAGGACGCGGACGAGATCGAAGCCATCGGCCAAGCCTGGCACTGGAGTTATCGACTGCCCGGCGATGATGGCGAGCTCGGCGCCATCGAATCTCGCTTCGTGACGGACGACAACCCTTTCGGCATGGATCCGGATGATCCGAACGGACAGGACGACCGGCTGATC
>CBDTZM010000530.1:0-1859 GCA_965364915.1 uncultured Pseudomonadales bacterium
AGATCATGGACGGGCACTGGCTCGGGGTGGTCGCTACGACGGCATTGGCGCCGCATTCGGGCGCGCTCGACCGGCCACGGGGTTTGACGTGAATCTAAAACGGCTGCTCACGGTCGACGTAGCCGAGGCCACGGGCGTCTGGGCGCCATGGGCGGAAGGCGCAGCCGCTGTCGGGTTGATGCTTCGGGTGGCTGAATTACGCGAGGCGGGCTACCGCGTTGTGTGCGCGCTCAGCGCGGGCGAACAAGCCCCGGACAGTGCCGATGCGCAGTTGCATTTCGACGATGGGAAATGGGATTTGCTCGAGAAGGCCGCAAGCCATGGGTCGTAACGTCGTGATCATCGGCACCCAGTGGGGTGACGAGGGCAAGGGCAAGATTGTCGATCTGCTGACCGAGCAGGTCGCTGCGGTGGTGCGTTTCCAGGGCGGTCACAATGCGGGCCACACGCTGGTGATCGACGGTTGCAAGACGGTTTTGCACCTCATCCCGTCGGGGATCCTGCGGCCCCACGTGCAATGCTTCATCGGTAACGGCGTGGTTTTGGAGCCCCATGCATTGCTGCAGGAGATCATCGGTCTCGAAGCGCAAGGGGTGCCGGTGCGCGAACGGTTGAAAATTAGCCCGGCCTGCCAACTGATCTTGCCGTATCACGTCAAGCTGGACCAAGCGCGCGAGAAAGCGCGGGGCGAGCAAAAGATCGGCACCACCGGCCGCGGCATCGGCCCCGCATACGAAGACAAGGTGGCGCGCCGCGGCGTGCGTCTGGGTGATCTGTTTTATTGGCAGGGCTTTGCCGCCAAGTTGAGCGAGGTGATGGAGTATCAGAACTTCATGCTCGAGAAGTACTACGAAACCGAAACGGTAGACTTCCAGGAAACGCTCGACCAATGCGCCGAAGTCGCGGAACAGATCCAACCCATGGTGGCCGATATCGTGATGTTGCTTCACGAATTGCGCGAAGCCGGTGAGAACATCTTGTTCGAAGGCGCCCAGGGCGCGCTGCTCGACATCGATCTCGGCACTTATCCGTTCGTCACTTCGTCGAATACGACCGCCGGTGGCACTGCCATCGGCAGCGGCTTTGGGCCCGCGTACCTCGACTACATACTGGGCATCACGAAGGCCTACGCCACGCGCGTCGGGTCGGGACCTTTTCCCACAGAGCTATTCGACGCTGTCGGCGAACGTTTGGGGCAACGCGGCAACGAGTTTGGCTCGACGACCGGGCGGGCAAGGCGTTGCGGTTGGTTCGATGCGGTGGCGCTGAAACAAGCGGTACAGATCAACAGCATTTCGGGATTGTGTTTGACCAAACTCGACGTGTTGGACGGGCTCGAGACGATACGGTTCTGTATCGGCTATGAAGGGCCCGGTGGCGTCAAAGGCGCGCCGCGGTTCGGCAGCGAGTACTACGAAAAACTCAAACCGGTGTACGAAGAACTGCCCGGGTGGTCGGAGTCGACGCTCGGCGCCCAACAGTTGCACGACCTGCCACGCAATGCGCGCGCCTACATCGAACGCATCGAGCAGGCGGTCGGTGCCCCGATAGACATCATCTCGACCGGCCCGGACCGAGCAGAAACCATCATGCTCAAAGATCCGTGGCAAGCGGCGCCTGCGGCGAAATCAGAAGCCGAATTTCCGGACTAATTATGGATGCCAGACTACTCGAGATCCTCGTCTGCCCAATCAGCAAAACGTCATTGGTCTATCGTAAGGAAAGCGAGGAACTTTGGTGCAAAGTGAGCCGGCTAGCGTACCCGGTTCGTGACGATATTCCCGTGATGTTGGAGGAAGAGGCTCGCAACCTCACGCCTGAGGAGCTAAGCCAGCTCTGATGGGCGCGTTAGGCTCTCT
>CBDTZM010000531.1:0-1854 GCA_965364915.1 uncultured Pseudomonadales bacterium
CTGATGGAGGTGGGTTCGGCGACACCGATGGCGTAGCTGACTTGAATCTCACAGCGATCGGCAAGACCCGCGGCAACGATATTCTTGGCCACGTAGCGGCTCGCATACGCTGCTGAACGGTCGACCTTTGAGGGGTCCTTGCCGGAAAATGCGCCGCCACCGTGGCGCGCCATGCCGCCATAAGTATCGACGATGATCTTGCGGCCGGTGAGGCCGCAGTCTCCGACCGGGCCGCCGATGATGAACCGACCGGTCGGATTGATGTAGATCTTGGTGTCGGGCGACAACCAGTTCGCGGGCAGCACGGGCTTGATGATCTCTTCCATGACCGCTTCGGTGAGCGTCTCGAGCGTAACGTCGGGAGAGTGCTGAGTGGACAATACGACGGTGTCGATGGCCATCGGTTTGCCGGCGTCATCGTAGTGGAAGGATAGCTGGCTCTTGGCGTCCGGGCGCAGAAAATCGAGCGTAGTGCGTCGCTTGTCCGCCTGTTGCTTGACGAGTCGATGTGCATAGGTGATCGGTGCGGGCATCAACACATCGGTATCGTTCGTTGCGTAGCCGAACATCAAGCCTTGATCGCCGGCGCCCTGTTCGTGGTCGCCGGTCTCGTCCACGCCCATAGCGATGTCGCCGGACTGTTGGCCGAGCGCGTTCATCACGGTGCAGTCCTCGGGATCGAAGCCCATGTCGTTGTCGACGTAACCAATCTCGGCAATTACCTGCCGAACCAGTTGATCGATATCGACCTCCGCGTTGGAACGAACTTCGCCGGCGATGACGACCAAACCGGTTTTGATCAGCGTTTCGCAGGCGACGCGAGAATCTGGGTCCTGCTGCAGCATCGCGTCCAAGATGGCGTCCGATATCTGGTCGGCCATCTTGTCCGGGTGGCCTTCGGAAACGGATTCCGACGTGAACACGCTGTAATCAGCCATTGGCTTCCTTGGGATTTTCTAAAAGCCGCGCATTGTACCGGAATTTGTGTTTTTCGTTGCCAGGTCAAACCGGTCCTAGGACAATACGCCGCCTTGAAACTGGGGGTAGTCGAAACAACATGTCTTCACGCACAGATAGGGCCAATGCTATTCGGGCGTTGTCCATGGACGCGGTCCAGCGAGCCAATTGCGGGCACCCTGGTGCGCCGATGGGGTTGGCCGATGTGGCCGAAGTGCTATGGCGGGACGTGATGATTCACAACCCCAAAGATCCGGGATGGTCGAATCGCGATCGCTTCGTGCTCTCCAATGGTCACGGGTCGATGTTGCTCTACAGCTTGTTGCACCTAACGGGCTACGAGGTGAGCATCGATGACATCAAGGCGTTTCGACAGCTGGGTTCCATG
The DNA here is from genome assembly GCA_965364915.1 of uncultured Pseudomonadales bacterium. Lineage (GTDB taxonomy): Bacteria > Pseudomonadota > Gammaproteobacteria > Pseudomonadales > Azotimanducaceae > Azophilus. The sequence continues at coordinate 1,346 of CBDTZM010000531.1, forward strand.
ACGGCAGGTCATCCCGAGTACGGCGAGTGTCCCGGAGTGGAAACGACCACCGGGCCACTGGGTCAAGGGTTGGCCAATGCCGTGGGCATGGCGCTCGCAGAGCGGCTGCTGGGGGAACAGTTCAATCGTGAAGGACACGCGATCGTCGATCACCGTACATGGGTCGTCGTCGGCGATGGCTGCCTCATGGAAGGCGTCTCGCACGAGGCGGCTTCGCTTGCCGGCACGCTGGGCCTTGGCAAGTTGATCTGCATCTACGACGACAACGGCATCTCCATCGACGGCGAGGTCGATAAGTGGTTCACCGAAGATGTACCGGCCAGATTCGAAAGTTACGGATGGCGGGTTGTTCGTGGTGTCGACGGTCACGATGCGGACGAGGTCGAGCAGGCACTCAATACGGCATTGCAGGATGATGGACGGCCGACGCTGGTGTGCACAAAAACGATCATCGGGTTCGGCGCACCGCAAAAGCAAGGCACGGCCGCCGCCCATGGCGCGGCGCTCGG
>CBDTZM010000532.1:0-1851 GCA_965364915.1 uncultured Pseudomonadales bacterium
CGCTGCGCCCGGTCGGCGAGACCGAGTTCGTCAACGGCGTTGCCGCAATGTCCGCAAGCGGCGGCTACGGTGCAATGCGTGCCTGCAGCGGTATCGTCAGCTACGCAGACCTGACGCTCGGTGCTGCCGTGGGCGAGGTGCTGGATGCGCACATGCATGCCAGTCCGCGGTTCCGGGGCATCCGTCATGCCGCCGGGTGGGACGCAAGCGACGAGGTGCGCAATTCCCACACCAATCCGCCGGAGCACTTGCTGCTCGACGCTAAGTTTCGTGAGGGTTTTGCCGAACTCGGCAAACGCAGTTTGAGCTTCGACGGGTGGTTGTACCACGCGCAGATACCCGAGTTGACGGACTTGGCGCGAGCTTTTCCGGACACGACCATCGTCTTCGACCATTTTGGCGGACCCTTAGGCATCGGACCCTACGAAGGGCGACGCGATGAGATCTTTGCGCCCTGGGCCGACGCCGTCACCGAGTTGGCGACCTGCCCCAACGTCTATCCCAAGCTTGGCGGTTTGGTCATGCCGATCAACGGCTTCGGCTTTCACAAGCGCAGCGTACCCGCCAACTCCGATGAAATTGTTGCTTCGACTGATCGCTACTATCGACGCACGATCGACGCGTTCGGTGTGGAACGTTGCATGTTCGAAAGCAACTTTCCGGTAGACAAGCAGAGTTGCTCCTATCACGTGCTATGGAACGCCTTCAAGAAACTCGTCATCGATGCCAGTGATACGGAAAAGTCGTGGTTGTTTCACGATGCGGCCGCCGCTGCCTACCGTTTGAACTGACGGATTGGTGTTCGCACGGGCGAGTAATCCGGTTTGGCGCTGGTTTTCAAAGGTTGTGTCGTACCAACCGCTGTCCATATTCTTCATGGTCGTCGCAACGTGGGTCGATCGGCCCCTCATGCGCATCTCGAGAGGGCGGGTGCGGTTGAGTTTTGTCATTCCTGTGTTATTGCTGCGCTGTCGGGGCGCGCGTACCGGACTTGTGCGGGAAGTCCCGCTCTTGTACGTGCCCGACGGTGATGCGGTGGTACTCGTTGCGTCCAACGGCGGCAAGCACCGTGCGCCGGGTTGGTGCTTCAACCTTCGAGCGGCCCCTGATGTGGAGTGTGTGCTTGCGGGACGAGTGTTTGGTTACCATGCCGAGGAGCTGGACGGCGAGCGCTATGCCCAGGCTTGGGGGCGCGCCGTCGACCTGTATCCCGGTTACGAGCGTTATGCCGAGCGCAGCGGCCGCGTGATTGCATTGTTTCAATTGCGCCGCGTTGATAGCCTGTAAGGTGACAACCACAGAGGTAGCGCGATGCGCAAGATAACTCCGATCCTAGTCTTGATGGGCTGTACGCTTGCGCCTTTTGCCGCGGCAGAGGGAGAACTGGTGTCAACGTCGGCGGAAGGCAGCGTGGTGTATCTTCTCGCACCAACGGACGGCGCAACGGTCGATACGACGTTTGCCGTGAAGTTTGGATTGCGCGGCATGGGTGTAGCGCCTGCCGGGATCGACAAGGCCAATACCGGGCATCATCATTTGTTGGTCGATCACGCCGGCGACATCGACTACGTCCAGCCGCTACCGGCCACCGATCAACTCATTCATTTCGGCGGCGGACAGACGGAAACCCAAGTCACCCTTGCGCCCGGTCGACACACGCTGCAACTCGTGCTGGGCAACTACCTGCACATACCCCACGACCCACCGGTCACTTCGGAGATCATCACGATCACGGTACGTTAGATCTCCGAGAGATCCGGCCGCAAGAGATCCGGCCGTTATTGGACGGCCCGTTATGGGATTCCTACCGAGTTAATCGTAGTAAGCGGGTGCCATCTGCAACGTGTCGGC
>CBDTZM010000533.1:0-1849 GCA_965364915.1 uncultured Pseudomonadales bacterium
AGGAAGTCCTCGTCATTGATGGTGTCGATGTAGCCGATCGCGCTGGGTGATCCTCCCGGCGCAGAACCGCTGTTGATCAGGATGTGCAATTGGCCGAGCGCGGCGACCGCTTCCTCGACCATCGCTTCGACCTCGGTGCGGTTGCTGACGTCGCAGACGAGCGGATACACACGACGGCCCGTTGCGCTCGAGATTTCCGCCGCGGTGCTCTGTAGACGTTCTGCATTGCGAGCCGCGATCGCAAGGTCGACCCCTTCCCGAGCGAGTTCGAAGGCGATGGCTTTGCCGATGCCGCGGCTACCGCCGACGACGATGCCACACCTATCTCCCAGTCCCAAATCCATCGACAGCCCTCCTTTCCGGCAACGATATCGCAGAAGTCGCTCTGCTGGCCATCGCTGATGAGAGCCTGTAAATTAGCGCGTTCGTCGATTATGGATGTGTCGCTCCCCCTAGAGTGTAAGACGCAGGACGTGGATTGGGTCGGGTAGTTTCTAATTGCTGATACGAAAACTCCAAGGCAGGACAGCACCGTTTGCACGACATCTGGTGGGCGATGACTAGAACCTGGCAGATCGAGCCCCCCTTTCGCGAACATCCCCTAGCCGAGCTAATGGATAGCTACGAGGCCGCCGAAAATGTGGCGGTTGGCCGCAGCGGCTTCAAGTCGTATGCCGATCGACAGACGTTTCCCATTGACGTGAACGGAGAGCGCTTTTTCGTCAAGCACTATCGGCACCGTACCGCCTGGTGGCGCGCTATTGGGCGTTCTCGACCTCGTCGAGAACGGAACAACATGGCGTTGTTCGACGCCTTGGGCGTGCCGACCACGCCGCTAGCGGCGTTCGGCGAAGACCGCATCTTCGGGATCTACGACAAGGGTGGCATTCTGGTCACAAAGGGGTTGGACGATTGCATCGATATGCACAGGTTGGGAGAACACCAGCCGCACCTCTTTCGCGATCGGGTCTGGTTCGATCGACTCAGCAGAAGGCTTGCGGGCTTGCTACGTCGCATGCACGGCTCGGGTTTTTGTCACAACGATCTGAATTGGCGCAACGTGTTGGTCAGGGCCGAACCGGAATTCGAGGTTTTTATCTTGGACTGTCCTAGCGGCCACCATTGGCTGCAACCTATGCTGCGTTTTCGTCGCATCAAGGACCTTGCGCATCTAGACAAGCTTGGTCGCCGCTATCTGACCCGAACCCAACGACTGCGCTTCTATCTGAATTACGTGCAACGGTCTCGGCTAAATCCGGGCGACAAAAAAATCGTCCGGTCAATCCTCCGGCGTTACCGGAAGTCGGATAGCCGAGAACCGCGGAACATTTACGAGTTGGAGTGATTGTTGCGAAGCAAAGTTGGCCTGAATGCGACCGGCGGCCATGCGCATGCCCTGCAAAAGGTGTTGTACGAACGCAGGGTTTGTCCACACCTCCGGAAAGTGACCGAGTTTGGTCATGAAAACGCGGCCGCCTTTATGTTCCCGCATCCATGAAATCGGGTAGTCGTTGCGCGATCCATCGGGGGCGATGCCGACGCTGGTGGTATCGAGCGAGGCAAGCACGTGGGAGGTCCGTCGAGGATTTTGGTCGAGTACGTAGATCTCGTCGCGAATCACCAATTCGTCGCCTAGGTGTGCGACAGCAGGATTGTCGGGATCCTCGATGAGGATGCGCACCTGTTGGGTCCACGGATGCGCTTCGAATAGGCCGCCGCCGACCATGCGGCGGTATTCGCCCCATCCGTACAAGGCATCGAGTGCGGAATGTGCGCCGACGATGCCTTTGCCGCCGGATATGAAGTCGATGATGGCAGCCCGGTGTTCGGCCGTCACAAGACCCCGCAC
>CBDTZM010000534.1:0-1838 GCA_965364915.1 uncultured Pseudomonadales bacterium
GATCGAGTCGGCCTTCAAGGATTACGATTTTCAATTCGACGTCGACAACCGCGGCAAACGTTCCATCGCCGTTGCCCTCGATACCGAAGACGGCGTCGACCTCGTGCAGCGCCTGGTCGGCAACGCTGACATCTTCATGTGCAACCTGCTGATCCATCGCCAGGAACGATTTGGCCTGGACCCCAAAACCCTACTCGAACTGAAGCCTAATTTGGTGCATGCCACACTCACCGGTTACGGTACGACCGGACCTGACGCGTGGCGCCCCGGCTATGACGTCACCGCATTCTTTGGTCGCTCTGGTTTATACGACGCGATGCGCGAGGGCACCGACGGCGTCGTGCCGATGGCGCGCCCTGCGCAAGGCGATCACACCACCGGATTAGCGCTGGTATCGGCAATTCTTGCAGCTTTACGGCTAGCCGAGCGTACCGGTGAGGGCCAGGTGGTGGAAACCTCGCTCTATGAAACCGCCGTCTGGACCCAAGCTTCGGATTTCGGCGTCACCGTGAACGATAGAGCACCCGTACGACACCGAGCTCGCCATGAACTGCTCACGCCAATGACCAATCGTTACCCATGCGGCGACGGCAACTGGTTGGTACTCAACATGTTGGACGCAGGCGCGTGGGAACGCCTATGCGACGCGGTCGGACGCGAAATTTGGCTGGAGGACGAACGCTTCGTAGATGCTCGCAGTCGCTATCGCAACATGCGCGAGCTGGTTGATGCCATTGACGCGACCCTAGCCCAGAAGAGCCGCGACGAGTGGGGCGAGATATTTGACGCTAAAGGTCTCATCTGGGGCCCCGTTCTGGGCCTACACGAGGTCGTCGATGACGATCATGCCAACGCTATCGGCATGTTCCCGGAAATAGACCACCCGGAACTCGGAACCTACCGCACGATCAATGCGCCGATGCGTTTCTACACAACGGACGTCAAACCACGCGGACCGGCCCCGACGCTTGGGCAGCATTCGCGCGAAATCCTCGCGTCCGCAGGTTTGTCGAACGCCGACATCGACGCGTTGATCGAAAACGGTGCGGTGGGATAACGGCGAGCCTCTCGCGGGATGACATGCTGACCAAAGCTGAAATAGAGCGTTTCGATGTGCAAGGGTTTGTCATTCCGGACTATCGCCTTGACCAAGCGATTATCGAAGACATCAAGGACCGTCACACCCGATTAATCAGACGATATCCCGAATTCACTGACTACTGTCCTGCGCTGTTGGCATTCGAGCCGGGGTTTCTCGAGGTTGCTCGCAACCCGGACCTGGTCGACATGGTGTCCCAACTCATCGGCAACGACATTGCATTGTGGAACTCGAGTTTCTTTGCGAAACCCGCCAAGGTAGGACGCAAAACACCATGGCACCAAGATGGCGAATATTGGCCGATTCGGCCGTTGGCAACGTGCAGCATCTGGATAGCGCTCGACGCCGCGAATCGTGAGAACGGTTGCCTGCGTTTCATACCCGGGTCGCATCGCAATCGCGAGCTCGCCCAACACAACGTCAACAACGATCCGAATTTGAGCTTGCCGTTGGAGCTCACCGAAGACAGTTTTGACGAATCGACGGCGGTCGACGTCATCCTTGAACCAGGGCAGATCTCGCTGCACGACATATTTCTCTATCACGGGTCCGACGCAAACACGTCGAAGGCGCCGCGCCGCGGCATGACGTTACGCTACATGCCGACGTCGTCCATCTACCGACGCGACCTCGCGCGAAACACCAACGGTCGCCTGGCAATGTCGGAGCGCACCCTGTACCTGATGCGCGGCAGCGATGTATCAGGTCAAAACGACTTTCGCGTTCGTTTCTAGACTCA
>CBDTZM010000535.1:0-1811 GCA_965364915.1 uncultured Pseudomonadales bacterium
GCGGTCACAAATGTGTGGGCCACCTCGAGATTGCTGCGTTGCAGTTGTGCCTCAGCGGCGGCGAGCCTGGCTTTGGCTTGGGCGATGGCGGTTTCGGATTGGAAACCCCTGGTCTGCAGCTTCAAACTGCCCTGATACTCGATCCTCGCCTGGTTCAAGGCTTCACGGGACTCCAAGACGCCGGCTTGACGATCCTCGATCGAGATTCTGCAAAGCAAGTCACCCGGTTCGACACTGGTGCCTCGCTCTACCGGTCGCTCGACGATGCGCCCAGAGAGTTCGGTGCGAACGAGGACCGTGCGCTTGTTGGCGGTTTTGCCCCGCACGATGACGTTTTGAAATTGCCGTGACGCGTTGATGATGCGTGCCCGGACTCGACTAGGCTGGCGGTCTTGTCCGAGAGCCGAGCGTTGGCTTTTCAACTCGGCAAGCGTCGCATGTTCGATGTCACCACCGGCACGGCCGATCTGCCCCGACAACAACCAGGCTCCGATCGCGATGGCAATGGCGATGGCGGTGATATAGGTTGCGCGCATTTCTATCCGTCTAACGCAGCGTTTCAGGCTCGTTGCTACAGCTACGAGCCTGTCTCAGATGATTGCTACTAAAAGTAACACATCGCCCAGGGCGCGACTACTTCTCCAGCGGTGCTTGCCCTCGTTGACGCGTCTACGCGGCGGCGCTGGGTCTCGCGCCGATGCGTTGATACCAGCCGTGGACGTTGGCAAGTGTTTCGTCGTAGGGCTGACCGACGCTCTTGCCGAACGTGAGAAAGCAATACAGCAGAACGTCGGCGAGGCTCATACGATCCCCACAGATGAATGCCCGATCTTCGATGAGACCGTCGAGCCAAACGAGTTTTTCTCGGGCAAGCTGCTTCAAACCTTCGGAAGCCTCTGGAATGGTGGTAATGCGGTCCTTGAACATCTGCAGCCCTTCGCCGAACCGAAAGCCGTTGCCCATTGGCTCAACGATGTTGAGGTCGATGCGCCGTGTCCACATCCGTGTTGCGGCCCGCTCTTCCGGGGTTGTGCCAATCAACGAAGTGCCGCCGCCTATCTCGTCGAGGTATTCGCAGATGGCCGTGATCTCACATACGACGCTGCCGTCGTCCAGTTCCAGGCAAGGCAGTTGCCCGGCGGGGTTTTTCTGCATATAGGCTGCCTGGCGATTGTCGCCGGCCATGATATCGATCTCGGTGGTTTCCAGATCCAACCCTTTCTCTATCGCGAACATTCGCACGACGTGTGGATTTGGACCTAGTGAGTTGTAAAACAGCATGTGTCTCTCCCTTAAGATTTGGCTAGCGAATCTACCACTCGCCGGTATTTTCCATGTTCTTCCAAGGCTGCGCCGGGGCCAGTGCGTCCCCGTGTTGCAGTAGCTCGACCGAAACGCCGTCAGGCGAGCGTACGAACGCCATGCGACCATCGCGCGGTGGGCGGTTGATCGTAACGTCGTTGTCCATCAGATGTTGGCAGGTCGCGTATATATCGTCTACTTCGTAGGCGAGGTGGCCGAAGTTGCGGCCGCCTGCGAGCGCCTCGGGGTCCCAGTTGTAGGTCAATTCCACCTGGGCCGACTCGTTGCCGGGTGCCGCGAGAAACACCAGCGTAAAGCGCCCTCCTTCGTTGTCGTAGCGACCGGTTTCGGTTAGCCCCAACTTGTTGCAATAGAAGTCGAGGGACTCATCCAGGTTGGTGACGCGCACCATCGTGTGTAGATATTTCATTCGCTTATCATAGGCGGCTAGAGGGCAAAAAAAACCCCGCTTACGCGGGGTTGGCCAGATCGGTCATCACAAGGTCTCT
>CBDTZM010000536.1:0-1795 GCA_965364915.1 uncultured Pseudomonadales bacterium
ACGGGCAAGAGATCGACCTCATCGCCGATCAGGTCGATCTCTGCCACAAAGCTCAAGCGCGTACGATCATACTGGCTGAGTGCAAAGTACGGCGTGAATGCGGCATCCGCCGCCACCCACCGCACCCGGGCTTGAAACGGTTGGGCATAGCCGTCGATGCTTACCTCAGCGGGTGTCCCGCTCTTGATCCGCGTACGCACGGGTTCGGAGATGTGCACCCTGGCGTACGTCGGCGACTCCGCAAGCACCACGGCGGCGGTGGCACCCGTCGGCGGCCGTTCACCGATCTCGAAGGGCAACGCTTCTACCACGCCGCTCACCGGGCTGCGCAACGTCGCGCGGTACTTGGTAATCTCTAAATCTCGGACCGTGGCCGTTGCGGCCACCATACGGCTACGAACTTGGTCGATGGTTTCGTTGCGCGTACCTTCCAGCAGCTCATCCAGCGCGGCTTCCGCTTCGGCTTCCCGCGCCACTGATTCGTCGTATCTGCCTTGCAGGATGTCGACCAGGTTTTGTGAAGAATAGTTGCGTTCAACCAATGAAACCTGCCGATCGAGCTCGTGCTTGGCAGTTACCCGCGCGCTCTTCGTTGCTTGAAAGCGCGCCCGCCCCTGCCGTATCTCCTGGGCCCTGGGGCCTTCTTCGGCTTCCGCCAAAGCCGCCTTGGCGACCGCTTCCTCTGCCATGGCTCGGGCAAGCGCGGCGTCTGCGCGCTCTGTGTCTTGAACGACGATGGCGTCGCCCAGTGCCACCGCATCGCCTTCTTGCAACAACACCGCGCTAATCGGCTCGTTAGTATCCGCTACCAGCTCGATTCGATCCCTTTCCAGCGTGCCTAACGCTGGTATCTCAGACAACGGTTTGTCACAACCCACCAGCAACAAACCTGCGAACACGAGCGACAATAACTTCTTAGTCATGTGGCAACCCCAAACTCATTAGCACCGATTGTGCGGCCTGTCGCTTGATCTGCTGGATGTCCGCCTCGGAGTAGTCGTCGACGCCCAACCGGCGCGTGAGGATGGCCCGGCCAATGTGGAAAACCACAAGCTGGCCGATCACGGCGTGGGTGCGTATGACGGTCGTTGGCGACTGGCTGTCGAGATCGAGGATCCAAGCGACGAGTTCCGTCAGGGTCTCGTGCAGTCGCCTCGGCACAGCATCATAGATGCGGTCGAAGTAGGGTCCGGGCACAAATATCTCGCGCAAAACAAACGGCATGACCTCCCGGACCATGGGATTGGCCAGGAACGTATCCAGTACCGTTTCTACGACCTGGGTAACCACCAACGCTCGACGTCTAGGATCGTCACCCGCCAACGTCTTCGCCTGACCTGCCACCCCCATGACGATTTCTATCCGCGGCGCCATCAACGCGATGATGTAATCGATTGCGGCGATATACAGATCGTCTTTGCTACCGAAGTGATACTTGATAGCCGCAACGTTGGCATCCGCCGCATCTGCCAGCATGCGGGTCGTCACGCCATCGTATCCGCGCTGCCCGAAGAGCCTCACGGCGTTAATGAGCAGCATCGAATAGGTGTCCTCACGTTCAGCCATGGTATCTATTTAAACACACTGGTATATATTTTCAATCATATGTTTAAAAAAGTTTCACTGCATTGCCCGACCCGCCGGATAGGGGGACCTCCGCTGAGATTCGTTAAACGTTGTCGGCTTTGATGGGCAGAGCAGACGGGGATCGAGCGAGCGGTGATTTCCGCTAGGTGCCCATTGCGGTCAAAACCACACGTTGTTCATTCGAGAGTAAGCTGAATGCACTTGATTA
>CBDTZM010000537.1:0-1772 GCA_965364915.1 uncultured Pseudomonadales bacterium
TCACCGCCGACGATGAGGAAATCTCTAAAAATTTCCGCTTGGCGTTCTGGGTTGGAGCGCGTGTACTCGCCGGCCTCGTCCTGCGAGAACTCGGTCCGTTCGCCAAGCTCATCGGGCCTTTCCAACGGCGTAATGCTGCGGTAGTCCCAAACGCCTTGAAGATCGGGGTGTCCCCAACTGGTCATGGCATACGGCGTAGCTTCAACCGCCGCGTTGGAACAACCGGCGAGGCTCAGAATCGCTGCTAGGCCAACGAAGCCGGAGATCTTGCAGGACATGTCTTGCTCCGTACTCGGTCTGTTTTTTCGCAGCCTTAAGTATTCGATAACAGACTATCGCTGTAAACTCGAACCGCCAAAAGTCGGAGGACTGTATCTGAGTGCCTGAGCTACGTGTAGGTGTTTGTTACGACTTTCGCAACCCCCCGGATTCAGGGGTTAGCGATAGAACCTTGTACGCGGAAATTCTAGATCAGGTGCGGTGGCTCGACGCGCTTGGCGCCGATCTCGTGTGGTTCACAGAACACCACTTCGTCGATGACGGCTACTTGCCGAGCTGGATCCCGGTGGCCGGCGCTATGGCGGCCGTGACCGAGCGGATCCGGTTCGGCACCGACGTCTGTTTAATGCCGTTCAATCACCCGGTACGACTGGCTGAAGATCTCGCCGTGCTCGACAATTTGTCGAATGGTCGCGTCGAACTCGGTGTCGGCATGGGCTACGCACCGCATGAGTTTCGCGGTTTCGGTTTCCCCGTGAGCCGGCGTGTGTCGCTCATGGATGAAGGTATCGAGGTACTGCAACGTTGTTTCACAGGCGAACGTTTCAGCTACGAAGGCAAGCGTTATCGGCTCGACGATATCGTCATCACCCCCGGCTACGTGCAGGACGGCGGACCACCGCTTTGGATCGCCGCCATGTCCGAGGCCGGCGCTCGGCGGGCGGCTCGTTACAACACCAACTTTCTACCGCAGGGGTTGAAACGCCGCGCATTCGACCCGTGGGTGACAGAACTCGAGGCCAGTGGCCGCAACCCGGCCGACTATCGAATCGGTATCATTCGCAGCATCCTGGTCACCGACGATCGCGGCGCCGATTGGCCGGTGATTCGCGCCGCAGAGCGCTATCGTATGCAACTGTACCAACGATTTTTCGAGGAGAGTGGTCAAGGTTTCGGCGAAAAGGGCGAGCCGGTTCCGCAGACGTGGATTGTCGGAGACGTCGATGCTTGCGTCGAAGAGCTCAAGGCTTTCATCGCCGAGTTTGGCATTACTGACATCGTCACCATGGCGGTGCCGCCGGGGCTGCGAGCCGCGCAGATGTCCGACAGCCTCGAACGCCTCTTCAAGGAGGTGGTACCGAGGTTAAAGACCGAGGTCGCCGAAAAGCCGCTCTAGAACGCCAGATACACATCCGTTTTGGGGCTGGTCAACCGATACGAACCACCGCGTAGTAGATCACGTAGAACCAACTGAACAGACCGTGGACCATCGCCCACAGAATCGATTTGTTCACCGACCAGGAAATTGCGATCGCCATGGCCGATCCAAACGTCACCCCTGACCGGACGATTTCGGTTTTTGCTTGCATATTGCGACGATCCTCTTAATTGTGTGGTTAGCAATGGTGCAAGTTTAACCGCGCTGCGCAACACACAGGCATCCCCGCGGCCAATTGACCGTCCTATTTCAAGAAACCATGTCAACTCACCAGCGATAATCGACTTTCAGAACTGTTGTGCGGTTTTCGGCGACTTCCACGGACAGCGAAAGC
>CBDTZM010000538.1:0-1771 GCA_965364915.1 uncultured Pseudomonadales bacterium
CGCCGTCAACGCCTCAACCACTGCTGGGTAGTCACCCGGATCGACGGCCACCAAGACGTCCTGGTGATTCTTGGCCGCGGACCGCACCATCGCAGGCCCGCCGATGTCGATGTTGTCGATGGCCAGCGCTTCGGTACAGTCCGCGCGCGCGATGGTCTCGGCAAACGGGTACAGATTGACGACGACCAGGTCGATGGGGGCGATGTCGTGTTCGTCCATGACGTCGGCGTCGACGCTTCTGCGGCCGAGTATGCCTCCGTGTATTTTCGGGTGTAAGGTTTTGACCCGGCCATCCATCATCTCCGGGAAACCGGTGTGCTCGGCAACCTCAGTGACCGGAACCGCCGCCTGCGCAAGCGCCCGGTACGTTCCGCCGGTCGACAACAGCTGCACGCCGAGCGCGTCGAGCGAGCGGGCCAACTCCACGATACCGGATTTGTCCGAAACGCTAAGCAGCGCCCTGGTTACCGGCGTTCTTTGCAAGTCGCTCATGGCTGCTTCGCGTCGCTCATGGTTGTTCACTGTCCTGCAGACGCCTCAAGTACCCGCCTTGTTCCTCAATGCTTTGTAGCTGGTTGAACGATCGAATCTCGGGACGGCTATATCCGAAGTGATGGAGATAGGCAGACACGTGCTTGCGCGCGATCTTGAGTCCCTGTACTACGCCATAGAAGACATACATCGCCTCCATATGGTCAAACACGGTGCGCCACTTGCGGGCGGTCGTCGGTTCCGGTTTCCCGGCAATGGCGCCAAGCAACCAGGGTGCGCCGATGGCGGACCTGCCGATCATCACGCCATCGGCAAGAGAATCGGCTAGCACGCTGCGGGCTTTGTCGACACTATCGATGTCGCCGTTAGCAAATACCGGTATCGACACCGCACGCTTGATCGCGCGCACGGTCTGGTATTCGGCCGCGCCGTTGAATCGACATGCGCGCGTTCGCCCGTGGACGACGATGGCTTGTGCACCCGCCGCCTCGACACCACGTGCGATTTGCACACCGTTTTTCCGATCCGGAGCCCAGCCCGTGCGCATCTTGACCGTCACGGGCACCGGTACCGCCTTGACCACCGCATCGACGATCCTAACGACCAACTCCGGATCGTTGAGCAATGCAGACCCGGCAGCTTTACGACAGACTTTCTTTGCCGGGCAGCCAAAATTGATGTCGATGATGTCGGCATGCGCCTCGACATGGCGCACCGCCGCGGCGGCAAGCTCGTCGGGGTCGGATCCGGCGATTTGACGAACCGCCAGCGCGTCGGAGGCAAAGTGCGTACGCCGCATCCGTGACTTAGGCGTGTGCCAAAGTTCTGGCTTGGCGCTGACCATTTCCGACACCGCATACCCAGCGCCGTGATCGAGCGCAATCGCTCGAAAGGGTCCGTCGGTGAGCCCCGCCATGGGCGCCAGCAACACGTTGTTGCGAAGTTGGTGAGGGCCTATCGAAACCACATCAGATAGAGGCAAGTGTGTCGACCGAAAAGGGGCACCATCATACTGAGCCGTGAGCCGACCTCAAGGAGAAATGTGGTCCCCATTGCCCATGCCCACCGTTTAGCGAAAGCTGATTCGGTAGTTGACCGCTTCGGCACCCGGGTCTTCGATCTCCAAGGTGATATGGACAGGCGTGAGGGACGGCAGCAGCGTCGCGCCGTCGAGTTCACCTGCCAAATACTCATCGGGTTTGAAACGCCGTCCCGCCACCAGCTTGCCGTCTATCGTCGTGAAGGTGAGTTCCACGACGGGAAATGGTTGCGGATGAGG
>CBDTZM010000539.1:0-1755 GCA_965364915.1 uncultured Pseudomonadales bacterium
GTCTCCGGCTGCGTCAGGGCGAACCAATCTCGATTCATGTCGAACAAATAGTGGTTGGTACGACCTGACGGCCAATCCTCCACGCGTTCCGCCGCAATGCGACTCGGCTGCGGTTCGATGCCGTAAAGATTCTGATAGCGATGTACAAACCTAGCGCGCCCATCGGGGTTCTGAATGGGATCGATCACCACGACCGCATCCGACAACATCCCCGAAACCATGTCGTCATGCTCCGCTGCTAGCAGGTGATACGCGGTTAGTAGTCCCGCTTCCGGCGAAGAGATCTCGTTACCGTGGACGCCATGCGCGAGCCACACGATTGCCGGCAGCGATTCGACCAAGGCGTCGAGCTGCTGCGCGCCATGTCCGCGAGGATCCGCGAGCGCCTGCATACCGGTTTTGATGTCGTCCAAGCGAGCGATGTTCGCTGCCGAGCCAATGACGAGATAGCTGAGCGGTCGACCTTCCCACGATCGCGCGTATTCGACCAAACGGGTTCGGTTGGGCGCCGCCTCGGCGAGTGCCTCAAAGTAGGTCTGCAGCGCCTCGGGCGAGCTGATGCGTTCGCCCACGTCATAACCCAGCACGTCGCGGCTGGTCGGTATGGCGGCGTCGTATTGAGTGCCCGGCCACGGCTCGAAGCCGGCACCCCAAACCAACGGCGCCCAGAGCGCCATGGCACAACACGCCCATCGCCACCACTGCGATTCGATGATCAACATCTAACGTCCCCCATTACGAACCGGTTAGCTTAACAACCAAAAGCCCTGGTTCAGAGGGGTAGGTGAAGAATCGGCTGCGTTACACCAACTCGCTCGAGGCACGCCACCCAGTCAAAGCGTGAGCCGGTTCACAAGACGGCAGCGTTCGGCAATGCAGCCACAATCGCCTATCAATGCGTCCTCGTTAGTGTGATTTGGACCAACGAACCCCGATCTATCGACCTCTACTCTTGGTCGACCAAAATTACGTGCGCATGTTGCAACGAATATGGACATCGAAAGCCAACGATCGCTGGAACTCACGACATTCGTCCAGCTCTGCCTCAACGGCAACGTTCTGGAAGAATACGAAATCCGTTCGCCGGTCATCTCCATCGGGCGCAGCCCGGATTGCGACATCACCATCGACAACGCTGCGGTGTCTTCGTTTCATGCCCTGATGAGCCAGCGCGACGGCAAGCTTTTCGTCGAAGATGCAGCGAGCACCAACGGCGTACTGGTGGACGGAGCCAAGGCGCAAACGGTGGAGCTAGCGCCCGGCGAGTCGGTGCAGATTGGCGGTAAGTATTCGTTGCGATTGGTGGCTGCGCCGACCGGCATTCCCTCCCAGATTTCCTCCACACATGCGTCGCTCGACGACATTCAAAAAGAAACGGTGGCGGTCGATACCTCCACACTCGCCAAGCTGAGCAATAGCCTTAGGCCCGCTTACCTGACGGTCTCTCTTCACGATCGGGCGACTTGGATATGTCTGCTGGACAAGCCTTCAGTGGCTATCGGGCGCAAGCGATCGTGCCAGATTCGGGTAGGCGGCTGGTTTGCACCCGCCACCGTAGCGACCATCGATCGGCGGAAAAACGGCTACTTTCTGAAGGTTCTACCCGGCCGCGACATCGAGCTGGACGGGCAGCCCGTCAACGGCGAACAGCAACTACAGGAAGGCAGCCGATTGAGCTTTCAAGATCTTTGCATGGTGTTCCATGAGCGCACCAACGCCAAACGCTGATCGGCCGACCGCAACCGTCCCCGGATT
>CBDTZM010000540.1:0-1740 GCA_965364915.1 uncultured Pseudomonadales bacterium
TGTTCAGCGTTCGCGCCCCGGCTTCGAGCACGTGTAAGTCGTCGACGTGGGCGACCTGATGAAACGAAAACGTCGGCAACACCCATTGCATCTGGAAACCGAACAAATCCAACGTATGCGATCGCTCGTCCGAGTCGAACGCGCCGAGGCGGTTCCAGCCGCTCTTGGTATTGTCCAAGAGCGCTGCCTCGAACTTGGCCATCACCGCCGGATCACCGTGTCGCTTTGCGAAAAGTTCGCGCCCGCGATCCAAGCCGGCCTGCACCACCGGCAGTTCGGTTTGCGCATCCATCGGCGGGATGAGCGGGCGGTCATTGGGGGTCGCGGCCAGCGCGAGAAAATCGTCCAGTTCGATCACGTGACTATCTGCGTCGATGATCTTGCGGTGCTCCGCGTAGCTCATTGGGTCAACCTTGCTTGAACGTCAGCGTGCGATCCTATCAGCCCGCTCGAAGATTGACGATCATCTTGCCCATGTTGGCGCCCGTGAAGAGACCGATGAACGCATCGGGTGCTTGCTCGATGCCCTCGTAGATCGTTTCCTTGGGCGTGATCTGCCCGCTGGTCACCCAGCCTTCCATCTCGCTGCGGAACTGCGCTCGCAAGTTGTTGAAGTGATTGACGATGAATCCCCGCAACGTGAGGCCCAAACCGATCGCCATGGCAAGATTGTTAGGACCAGGGCGGGGCTCGGTGTCGTTGTATTGGGCAATCGCACCGCATAGCGGAATCCGGCCAAACGGGCGCATGTGCATGATGGCGGACTGCAGGTGTTCGGCGCCTACGTTGTCGAAATAGACATCGAGCCCGTCCGGAGCACCTTCACGCAGGTGTCCCAATATCTCGCCGTCGTGATAGTTGAAGGCGTAGTCGAACCCCAGTTCATCGCTCAACCAGGCAACCTTCGCATCCGATCCGGCGCTGCCCAACACCCGGCAACCTTTCAATTTGGCGATCTGGCCGACGATGCTACCGACCGCACCCGCGGCGCCGGATACGAATACCGTCTCACCGTCTTTGAGTGCGCCAACCTCCAAAAGACCGACGTAGGCCGTCATGCCCGGCATGCCGATCGGCCCGAGGTACAGAGACGGCTCTGCGACGAGATTTCCGAGTTTCTCGATACCGTCGGTCGTCGCGGTATAGGCCTCGCGCCACCCGTGGTTACTGGACACATAGTCGCCTTCGGCGAAGTCGGCATGGTTGGATTTGACGACCTCACCGATGCATCCGCCCGTCAGCACCTCGCCAATCTGGAACGGCGGCACGTAGGATTTTCGATCCACCATGCGACCGCGCATGTACGGATCCACCGACATACAGACGTTCGCGACCTGAATTTCGCCGTCGCCGGGGTCGGCAAGATCTTGTGATATGACTTCGAAGTCGCTGTCTTTGGGCATACCGACAGGACGGCTTTTTAGGCAGATTGCTCTTGTTTGCATCGCTTGGTGCTCACTGGAAGTGGAGATTTGTTTCAGCCACGAATTCTAGCAGGTCCGTTATCGGGTATTCTTTCAACGTGCTGACCCAAGAACAGATTGAGCGGTTCAAATCCGCTGGCTACCTCGTCGTTCCGGGTTTCTTCGACGATGACGAAGTCCAAGCAATACGCTCGGAAGTTGCCAGATTCCGCCTAGAGGGCCTGCTGAGAAACGTCGCGACAGAGGGTGACTGCAAAACCCAGACGACCAAGCACCAGAATCTGCAGCTAGTGCCCCTCGCGCCCCACAGCGAGCT
>CBDTZM010000541.1:0-1727 GCA_965364915.1 uncultured Pseudomonadales bacterium
GCTGAGCGCTTGCGGGGGAAGTTAGAGCGCGCGGAGGCCGAGCCTGGTGATTCCGACACCGCGGTAGAGAGTTTGCGCATCGAGCAGATTCCGCTCGATGATCGCGCTGTCTTCGAGCGGCTCAAAGACGCGCAAACCACCGGCGTGTTTCAACTTGAATCGCGCGGCATGAAAGAACTCATTCGCGGGCTGCAACCGGACAACATCAACGACATCATTGCGCTGGTGGCGCTCTATCGGCCAGGCCCGCTGCAATCCGGAGCGGTCGAGGACTACATCAATCGCAAGCACAAGCGTGCCAAGGTGACTTATCCGCACCCCTCTCTCGAACCGGTGCTACGCAATACCTATGGTGTCGTGCTTTACCAAGAGCAAGTGATGCAGATCGCCCAGGTGCTGGCCGGTTTCAGTTTGGGTCAGGCCGATCTTTTGCGCCGCGCGATGGGTAAGAAGAAACCAGAAGAGATGGCCAAGGTTAGGGCCCAATTCCTGGAGGGAACTCATGAACGTGGCGTCGACCAGATTCTCGCCAATGAAATATTCGATCTCATGGAGAAATTCGCCGGCTACGCGTTCAACAAATCTCACTCGGCCACGTACGCCATGGTGTCTTATCAGACCGCGTGGCTAAAGACCCACTACCCCGCGCAGTTCATGGCGGCTACCTTGTCGGCCGAGATGCAGAACATCGACAAGATCGTCAGCCTCGTCGACGAAGTCCGACGTATGGGGGTGCAATTGACGCCCCCGAGCGTCAATCTCAGTGACTATCGCTTTACCGTGAACGAACACACAGTGGTGTACGGTTTGGGCGCGGTGCGCGGGGTGGGGGCGGGACCGGTAAGCGCAATCGTCACGGCGCGTGCGGAGGGGCCGTTTGGCGATCTCAGCGAGTTTTGCCAGCGTGTGGATGCCAAAAAGGTCAACAAGCGCGTTGTGGAAGCATTGATACGTTCAGGCGCGCTCGACGAGTTCGCCGCCGATGACCAATCGATCGATGAGGTTCGTGGCCGACTGCTGGCCGAACTCAATCAGGCGATTCACAGCGCCGAACAAACGGCCCGTGACAGGGACATCGGCATGGCCGACATGTTTGGGGGAGTGAGTGGCAAGCCGGTCGCAGCAGCGGCCGTGGTCCCGGGGCTGAGCGAGAGCGAGCGGCTGGCGTTCGAGAAGCTGACGCTCGGATTGTATCTGACGGGTCACCCCATCGAAGCCTATCTACCAGAACTAAGCCACTTCTGCACCAAGCTCAATGAGGTTGCTCCCAACAAGTCGCTGCAAACGGTCGCCGGTCTCGTTGTCTCAATGCGTACGATGCGCAGTCGTCGAGGCGCGCCAATGGGTGTCGTCGTGGTCGACGATCGCTCGGGACGCATCGAAGCATCGATGTTCCCCGAGGTTTTTGAACGCGAAAAACACAAGTGTGAGGTAGATGATGTGGTGGTTATCGAGGGCGAGGTGCAACCCGACGATTTCACCGGCGATCTCAAGCTGCGGGTGGAGCGAATATTGACCCTCGAAGAGGCGCGCGGTCGATTCTCTCGCGGCGTGACGATCGAGTTTTGCGATGCCAACGTCCCAGGCGACCTTGCGGGCCGTTTGAAAACTCTGCTGACGCCACACCTGTGCGGACAAAGCGGTTGTGCTGTTGCCGTCGTCTATCAGGCCAACGGTGCGCAAGGGCGCATCCAGCTAGGGTCGAATTGGCGCGTCAGTGCGAGTGA
>CBDTZM010000542.1:0-1664 GCA_965364915.1 uncultured Pseudomonadales bacterium
AGCGCAATGTTTGATACGCGGCGCCGTCGGACGCGTCTAGGTTCCTTAGCTCGCTAATATCCGGCTGCCTCTTTGCGGCCGATGAGCTCTATCAACGAATTTACGATGAGCTGACGTTCTGCCGTTTTAACGCGCTCTTCCAGGGCTTCGACAGAGTCCTTGGGTTGAACCGGTACGCGAACTTGGGACACGATGGGCCCCGTGTCGTAGTCGCCTTTTACGAAGTGCACCGTCGCGCCTGACTCGGTGTCACCTGCGTCCATTACCGCTTGATGTACCCTGCGTCCGAAGAAACCCCGGCCACCGTATTTGGGCAACAATGATGGATGGGTGTTGATGATTCGATGTTGATACGCGCATAGCGTTTCCTTGCCGAGTCGTTTCATGTAGCCGGCGAGTATTACCCAATCGATCTTGGCTTGATCGAAGGCGCTGCGCATGGCTCGGTCCAACAAGTCTGGCTCGGGGTGGGTATGGGTACTCAAGTGCAACGTTTTGATGCGCTGGTCTTCGGCACGCGCGAGCGCTTGCGACTCGCTATTGTTGCTGATGACGAGCACGACTTCGGCGGCCAACGTTCCGGCCTCGCAAGCGTCGATGACCGCCTGCAAAATCGATCCCCCGTGGGAAGCGAGTATGGCCAGATTATTCACGAGGCCACCTTGAAGATCGCGGTGTGAAAGATCTCCGTCGTAATCTCGCCGTCGCGTTCGAATGCGAGATAGACCTTGATGAACTCGTGGCCCTTTTTTTGCCACTTCTCGAGCGGAACGGATCTGACGCTTACGTTGTCGCCGACCAACAAGGCTTGGCGAAATCGCATTTCAGAGCCGACGTGCAGCCACGCCGGCATGATGTACTCGCGAGACAACGCCTGATTGGCAATGCTTTGCAGCCAATGCGGATGGGCGTAGGTGTCGTAAAGCGGTAGTTCATCGGCGATCTGGTCCGCCATGGTGCGGTTACCTTCGGCCGTGACCTGCCACTGCCAGCTGGTGAATGGTTGGTCCGGGACGACGTTGTCCCACGCAATGTCGACGCGCGCCGGATGCTTGGGTGGATTGTCAAAGCATCCAGGGGTTGCGAGTTCCGGCAACTCTGCGGGCATCGATGAGCTGAGTTCTGCGACGAGCGCATTGTCCTGGTTGTGGCATTGCACGACGGCGTCGTCGTCCTGTTCTTGAATGGTCATCGTAAGACGGTCGCCGTGGTAGGTGGGCTTGAGCAGTCGAACCGTATTGACGGAGCCTCCCAGCCATGCGGCTCCAAACCGTTCCACCAACGGATGTGTCAGATGACCGTAAACGGCGACGCCGGGCACTAGAGCACCTTTGAAACCGTAACTGCGCGCGGTTTCGTCGCTATGAATCTTGTTCTCGTTCGCATCCGAGAAGTTGCGGGCAGATACGAGGTAGGCGCCCATGCGGAATTTCCTGGCGGTGTCGGTGAATATTGTGCCCAAACGAAACGCTTTGGGGAACGGGCGAGAAGAGGCTAGCTGGCCGACCGTTTTCTGATCGGTACGACGCGACCTCTGGTCGACTTGGTGGCGAACGGTAGTGGGCCCGGTTTGCCGATATAGAAACCCTGCGCATAGTCGATACCCATGTCGCGTATCAGCCTTAGCGTTGCCTCGTCGCCGACGAACTCTGCGACGGTGCGCT
>CBDTZM010000543.1:0-1660 GCA_965364915.1 uncultured Pseudomonadales bacterium
AATATCAGCTCGTCGATGTGGAAAAGCTCTCGACCGGCAACGCTGATGTCGACATTGCGTATCGCCACGACCTGCTTCGCCCGGGTTTCGCCAAGCTCGAGTTTGAGTTCCAGGGGCGATCCGCCCGATACGAACGTCTGCTCTGCCTCTAAGCGCCCCACGCGTTTTTCCATGCTGCGCGCGCGCCGTGCAAACTTCTCACTATCGTAGACCTTGCCCCACGTCGCGAGACGTTTGGCGCTTGCCTTGAGCGCGTCGATCTTGCGCCCCTCAGCGGCACGCGAGCGCACCGCCGCCGCGTCCGCCGCCAACAGCGCCTGCTTGGCCGGTGAATAGGACAAGTCAAACCGGTAGATGCGCTCATCGCGCAAGAACAAGGTTTTGTCGGTGACGGCGTCCAGAAACACACGATCGTGAGACACGATCAGACAAGCACCGCTGAACGCGCCCAACAATTTCTCGAACAACACCAGCGTGGCAAGATCAAGGTGGTTGGTCGGCTCGTCGAGCAACAGTAGTTCCGGCGTCGTCGCGAGGGCTCGGGCCAACATCAGCCGATTCTGTTGTCCGCCGGACAAAGCCTCGGTCGCAATGTCGAACTCCGCGTCGGCAAACGCCAGCTTGTGCAACATATCCTCGGCCTGCCACCTGGCGGCGTCACGGGTCTTGGCGGTCACGGCGTCGACCAATGTGGTCGAGGCAAGCTCCGCGGGTAAGAACTGTTCGACCATCGCTAAACTCAAGCCCCGGCGGGTAGACAGTCGACCGGCATCAACCGGTTGCGTACCACTCAAGATGTTGAGCAGGGTCGACTTGCCGGAACCGTTGTGGCCGACCAACGCCAACCGGTCCCCGGTCGAGATCGCGAGGTCGAGATCTTCGAACAAGGTTTTTTGCCCCGCGTGGTGAGTCAGCGACTTGGCTTGCAGCAATAGGGTCATAGGGGCACGCTATAGAAGAGCACCGTCAGTCGCAACGCGTGCCCTTCGAGGATCACTGCTTGTTTCCGCTTAGAGACGAAAACCCGACCGTACGCATACCCTACGCCGTGATTGCGGTGATCATCATCAACGCGTTGGTGTGGTTTTTCGTTCAGGGGTTCGGCGGCGAACGAGATCTTGCCCGATCGCTTTGCCTATATGCGTTGATCCCGGGTGACCTGCTGGGGCTGGTCAACGAAGGCACACGAGTGCAGGTGAGCGCCAATCTCGCGTGTGCACTGGATGGCAGCCCCAACCCGACTTCGCTCGTCACCTCCATGTTCATGCACGGCGGTTGGTTCCACATTCTCGGCAACATGTGGTTTCTGTGGGTGTTCGGCGACAACATCGAAGATGTCATGGGGCCCGTGCGCTTCGTTGTCTTTTACATCTTGTGCGGTCTAGCCGCAGCTTTCGCGCAAATCGTCACCGATCCGTCCAGTCCGATTCCCATGGTTGGCGCATCCGGCGCCATCGGCGGCGTCATGGGCGCGTACGCGTTGTTGTATCCGCGCACCCACGTTCATACGTTGATTTTCTTGGGCTTCTACGTGACGACGGTGGCGATCCCGGCCGTGTTCATGTTGGGCTATTGGTTTGTGCTACAGCTGCTCGGCGGGTTGCCGGCATTGGGTTCGAGTACCGGCGGCGTCGCGTTCTGGGCGCACATCGGCGGCTTC
>CBDTZM010000544.1:0-1634 GCA_965364915.1 uncultured Pseudomonadales bacterium
ATCATTCCCGGTACCGCCGGTGCAGCAGGCACCTTTTGCGGCGGCTACTTTGCGGACAAGTGGGGCAAACGGGACGCTCGCTGGTACATCTGGCTGCCTGGGATAGCTACGATTCTCGCGGTACCGTTCTCGTTAACGGTGTATCTGGTCAACAACTACGCGCTCGCGCTTTCGATCTACCTCATACCGGTGTTTCTGGGCGCGATGTTCCTCGGCCCGACGCTCGCGATGACGCACGGCATCGTCAGTCTGCGCATGCGCGCGTTGGCGTCGGCTATCCTGTTTTTCGTCCTCAATCTCATCGGATTGGGTCTTGGTCCGCTGCTCACTGGGATGATTAGCGATTGGCTCGAACCAACTTATGGCGACGAAGCCCTTCGCTATGCGCTGGTCATCGTCGTGTTGGTCTATATCTGGTGTGCATTTCACTACGCGATGGCCGCCAGGGACATTCGCGAGGATCTGGCGCGTGCACCAAAGTAGGGGCAACACCCGGATAGTCGTTTGACCGCCCAGCCAACGGCCACACCGGTTCGTTGGCCCGAACTGACGGCCTACGCCGTGCCGGCGATCGGGGTGGCGACGCCGTTTTACTTCATCCAGGTGTATTTCCTCAATTTTGCCACCGACGTCTTGTTGATGGCACCCGCGACCATCGGCATCGTGCTCATGCTATGCCGCCTATGGGACGCGGTGTCCGATCCGCTCACCGGTTACCTGAGTGATCTAACCCGCGCCAGAATCGGTCGGCGACTGCCGTGGCTGTTTGTCGCCGCGCCGCTCGTCGCGCTATCGAGTTTTGCCGTCTGGAGTCCGCCAGAAACATTGGCTGGGACCACTTTGACGGTATGGGTTGCGATCTCCATGTTGTTCTTTGTCACCGCGTCCACCTTTTACGACATTCCGCACTATGCCCTCGCCTCCGAGCTCAATCCAGACTCCTATCAACGTACCCGGTTGTATGGTCTTCGAAACTTCGTGACCCTTATTGGTGCTGGGATTGCGTTCGGCGGTTTGCAGTATGTCGTCAATGCCGAGACGCCTAAAGAGGCAGCGTCGACCGTCGCATTGTTGGCAGGAATAGCGTTCATTCCCTTGTTGCTCGTGACGCCGTTGTTCGTCAAAGAGCGTAGCCATACGACCACGTTAGCCATCACCAGCCCGTTGCGGGCGATGAAGGACATATTCGCCTATCGCACTGCCCGCGTTCTGCTCGGCACCAGATTCCTGGTGATGGCCGGCATCGGTACGCAGGCGACCATTGCACCCTACATCGCCATCTACGTGCTTGAGCGCCCGGACCTCATCGGGTTGCTGCCGGCCTGTTACATCGGCTCGCTAGTGCTTTCGATCCCGCTCTGGGTGCGCGCATCGAAGTACATCGACCGGCTCAAGCTATGGCGTTTCAGCCTGTTCGGCGCCACATGTTCGTATCCGCCAATGTTCTTCGTCGATGCCGACACCGTTTGGCTAATGGTGGTTACGTTGGCGATCGCCGGTGTTTGGGGTGGTGCAACCGGCCCGCTCGGACCCTCGCTGCTTGCGAACGTTATCGACGACGACGCGGCACGCACCCAGCGACCCAAGGCAGGCGTGTACTTCGCAACCTGGAATTTCCTGGAAAAAGCGGCCAG
>CBDTZM010000545.1:0-1548 GCA_965364915.1 uncultured Pseudomonadales bacterium
CGGTCTTGGGCGGCGGTATCGCGGGTGCCAACGCAGCGACGATGGCGGTCGGGCTGCAAGCGGATGTCACGATATTGGACAAGTCGGTATCGCGCCTGCGGTGGCTGAACGACCAGTTTGAGGGCAAAGCCCGGGTGTTGATGGCGTCCCGCCAGAACGTCCTGGAAGCCGTGCTCGCTGCAGATCTCGTCATCGGAGCGGTACTCATACCGGGTGCGGCGGCACCTAAGCTGGTCACCCGCGAGATGGTTCGCGATATGCACAACGGGGCGGCGCTGGTTGATATCTCTATCGATCAGGGCGGCTGTTTCGAAACGAGCCGACCGACGACCCACGACGATCCCACTTATGTCGAAGAGGGCGTCGTACATTACTGCGTGACCAATATGCCTGGCGCGGTGGCACGCACGTCGACGTTGGCGCTGAACAACGTGACGCTGCCCTACGTCAAAGCGCTTGCGGATTTAGGTTGGCGGAAAGCATTCCAGATCGATCCACATTTCAGTGCCGGATTGAATGTGCACGAAGGCGCGATTCGCCACCCCAAGGTGGCGGAGGCGCTCGACTTGCGCGCGATAGCGTCCGCAGCATAAATTAGGCCTCGATCTTTGGTTTGAGAGAAGCGATGGCCGACCCGTTACACAACGAGTTTCCGCCCGGGTCGTTGGAAGCAAAGGATCTCGAGCATCTTTTGCATCCGACCACCAACCTGAAGCTGCACCACGAAAAAGGCCCAAGCGTTCATGCCAAAGCCAAAGGCATCTACCTTTGGGACAATAACGGCAAACAGTACCTCGAAGGCATGTCCGGGTTGTGGTGTACGGCGCTCGGCTACGGCGAGGAAGAGCTTGTCGAAGTCGCCGCCCAACAGCTGAGAGAGCTCAGTTACTCGCAGCTGTTCGCCGGTAAGACCAACGAGCCCAGCATACTGCTCGCAGAGAAACTGAAGTCGATGATGCCGTTCGACGCCGGCCGAGTGTTTTACGGGCTGTCGGGCAGCGATGCCAACGACACGCAGATCAAGTTGATGTGGTACTACCACAACGCCATCGGCAAGCCTGAAAAGAAGAAGATCATCAGCCGCATCGGCGGCTACCATGGCGTTACGGTTGCATCGGGTTCCTTGACGGGATTGCCGCCGTTCCACAAACACTTCGACCTGCCGATCCCGCAAGTACTGCATACCGATAGACCGTTCTACTATCGCGACGCTGAAGGTGCTGAGGGCGAGGCAGCCTTTTGCGATCGAATCGTGGGTAACTTGGCGGACCTCATCAAGCGCGAAGGCCCGGAGACCATTGCCGCGTTCATTGCCGAACCGGTGCTCGGCGCGGGTGGTGTGATCGTACCGCCGCCGGGTTACTACGAGAGCGTTCAGGCGCTACTCTCGAAGCACGAAATATTGTTCATCGATGACGAGGTGATTTGTGGCTTTGGTCGCACGGGTAACCCGTTCGGCGCGCAGACGATGGGTATCACGCCCACCACGATGAGCGTGGCGAAGGCCGTGAGTTCGGCCTACTTGCCGCTGTCGGCGGTCATCATCCC
>CBDTZM010000546.1:0-1544 GCA_965364915.1 uncultured Pseudomonadales bacterium
CAGACTCTTCCGCAGGTGGCTCATCCGAGCCGAAGAGCAGATGTTCAGCACCGTCGAATACCGTCAAGCAGGCACCGCAGCGTACTCGGCCGCTAGCGATCTCGAGTTGAGATTCGTTCACGCGAAAACGGGTGCTGCAATTAGGGCACTCGGTTACCAGCTCGTCCAACTCGTCCTCAGCCATGCAAACACCCGGTCAAACGAATCCATCCTTCAACTTCTACCGGTTCCTCGAAGTCGATGTCCGGGTAAGCGGCCATCACTTCGTTTCCTTGAGTCGACAACACACCAGCAAGCACGACCTGCCCGCCTGGTTCGAGGCGCTCCACAAACCGCGGCGCCAGCTCGATCAACGGGTTCGCCAAGATGTTGGCGACGATGACGGCGAATCGCGCATCGGGGTCCAGAGCACCCGGCAATACCACACTGCTCAAGGTGGCGCCATTGTAATTGGCGTTGTCGCGTGTCGATACCAACGCCTGTGGGTCGTGATCCACAGCCACGGTTGTGCCCGCGCCGAGCAGCGATGCCGCAACGGCCAACACGCCGGAACCGCAACCGTAATCTAGCACCGACCGCCGCTGCAGCGATGCGCCGGCGAGCCATTCCAGGCACAGGCGCGTGCTGGGGTGGCTGCCGGTACCGAAAGCCATGCCCGGGTCGAGGCGCAAGATCGTACCCGCAAACCCATCCACTTCGGCCCGCAACCCCGCCGCAACGACTCTAGGCACTATCCATAGTCGATCTCCGAAGCGCAGACTGGTCGCATGAGCTTGCCATTGATTGATCCAATCGCGCTCTTCCAGGAATGCGACGGCAACCTCGACATCCGGGCCAAGCGCCCCCCGAATGTCGGCGAGATCGGCATCCAAGGAAAACAGACCGGTCAGCGCGGTACGCGTCCACAATGGCGTGGTTTGCGGCGCGGGTTCCAGCACCTCCTCAGCATCGAAAGACCGGAACGTAACGGATACCGCACCACAGGCCAACAGCGTCTCGGCCAATCTGTCATCGGCCGCTGTTGCGGCGCATTCGGCCGCTGCTGTATTCGCGCCATCGGCCGCGGACGACTCGATCGCCGAGGCGCTGGCACGAACCGTTACTTCCAACCAAGACACTACAGTTGTCGGCTATTGGAGTCGAAATAGTGCCTGGCCCGTGGCGATGGGTTCACCGTCGCCAACAAGAATCTCAACGACAACGCCGCCGCTTTCAGCCGCAATTTCGTTCATCATCTTCATGCTTTCGATGATGCACAGCGTATCGCCGATACTCACCATCGCGCCGATCTGGGTGAACGGTTGTGCGCCCGGTTCCGGGGCGACGTAGAACGTCCCCGCCATCGGCGCATGCAGCGTGCTGGTTGCAACCGCGCTTTCCGCGCGCGTTGGGTGGGGCGCAGCGGGGGCGAGAGTCGGCGTCAGCGGGCGCGCGATACGTACCGACTCGTCGCCATTTCTGACTTCCAGCTCGGTAATCCCCGACTCTTCCAGGAGTTCGATCAGCTTTTTGATTTTACGTAGATCCACAACGGCTCCTAGCTA
>CBDTZM010000547.1:0-1537 GCA_965364915.1 uncultured Pseudomonadales bacterium
AAAACGTATCTGAAACGATGATCACCTGACACTCGCTGCGGGCCCATTCTAGAAACGCCGTGGCCCCGTCAAGCGGCTGCATTGCGTCGACCACCTCGCAGATCAACGACATCGTCAGCCCATGTTCGGCAACGATGGCCAAACGATACCGCATAAGGTCATCGTAAATAGGTATATCGCGCGTCGTCTTGTTGAGCGCATCGATTCCGGTGCGTTCGGCAACCGCTTGCCAAATCTCCGGAATCAATACCCCCTCGAGATCCAAACAGAGAATCTTCAAACAGCCCACTCCTGCCAAGCAAGAATTTTTGATTAAGCATATGCCAACACAGTATTTTTGTTGGCTTGTAGCGGTTGGTAGGCTTCATGCCAAGCCTAAGAAGACTGAGCATGATAGATGGACCCTCGAAAAGCTAGCTTGCACGCGACGCCCCAGCAGCTACTCAAAGATGTCGCTCGCCGCTTCGCCGCACACCAGGCAGCCATCTCGTTCAGCGGTGCCGAAGATGTGGTGCTCATCGACATGGTCTGTCAGCTGGGTCTCGAGATCGATGTATTCTCGCTGGACACCGGACGCCTGCACCCGGAAACGTACCAGTACCTCGAGACCGTGCGCGACCATTACGGCATCCAGATCGACTTGCTCATGCCAGAACCCGATGCCGTCACCAAACTCGTGCGCGACAAGGGACTGTTTAGCTTTTATCAGGACAATCACGGCGAATGCTGCGGTATTCGCAAGATCGAACCGCTGCGGCGCAAGCTCGCAACGCTCGATGCTTGGATCACCGGGCAACGCCAAGACCAGAGCGTTACCCGTAGCGACGTACCGCTGGAACAGGAAGATCAGGCCTTCTCGACCGCCGATCACCTGGTGACTAAATTCAATCCGCTCGCCAACTGGACCTCGCAACAGGTCTGGGCCTACATCCGTCAAAACGATGTGCCCTACAACAAGCTGCACGATCAAGGCTTCGTATCGATCGGCTGCCAGCCTTGCACCCGGCCGGTGGGGCCTCACGAACACGAACGCGCGGGTCGCTGGTGGTGGGAAGAAGCCACGCAAAAAGAGTGCGGGCTGCATGCACAGAACGTGATCAAGATCGTCGGGTAGCCGGCAGTCCGGAACAAGCCGTGCATATCACCTTCGTCAAGAAGCGCCTGGCGTCGGGTGAGTTTTGTGACAAGTGTCAAGACGTTGAGCGCCGTCTCAGGGCCGATGGGCACTTCGATCGCATCGATGCGGTGCTCATTGCCGACGAAGCCAACCCCGAATCGCAAGGCATGCAGTTGGCGAACGCTTTGGATGTCGAGCGCGCGCCGTTTTTCGTCGTACGCGACGGCGATCGGACCAGCGTGCACACCGTCTACTTCAAATTCGTCAAGGAAGTTTTGCGCTCACCCGTAAAGGCCTCTGAAGCAGCCGTCGAAATCCTGCGCGACAATCCCGATCTCGACTTCGTCTAGGGCTCACCGGATGGGCAGCTCGAGGTCTGCGAACAGCTTCTCCCGCTCGATGCGCGTCGCACACGCCACC
>CBDTZM010000548.1:0-1503 GCA_965364915.1 uncultured Pseudomonadales bacterium
AGCCAACTGGAAAGACACCGGGTCGGCCTACGACCGACCGCAGGCAACCTTCGACAACGAGATCGTTCAGGTCGAACGCGGCACGCCGGCCGGTGAGTTGCTGCGCCGTTACTGGCATCCGATTGCAGTCGCCGACGAGGTGGGCGACCTACCCCAAAGCGTACGCGTGCTGGGTGAAGACCTGGTGCTCTTCAAAATACCGGAGGGTGAGTTCGGCTTGGTTTACCCGCGCTGCATTCATCGCGGCACGGAGCTCATCTATGGACGTGTCGACGCACGCGGTATTCGTTGCTGTTACCACGGTTGGTTGTTCGACTGTGAAGGCCGCTGCATCGAGCGTCCCTGCGAGCCGGCCGATCGGCAGACGCCGCCCGCGAACTACCGGCAGCCTTGGTACCCACTCGAAGTGAAGTACGGGTTGGTATTTGCCTATATGGGTCCGCCCGGTAAGAAACCGCTGCTACCCTCTTACGATATATTGGAGGAGGTGGATGACGGCTTCGAGGTCATCGCCGACGGTACCAGCATCGGCTCCGGCGGACCCACAATCATGCCGTGCAACTGGTTTCAGACGCACGAAAACGTAATGGACCCCTTCCACGTGTTAGTCCTTCACTCGAGCTTCAGCACGCAGCAGTTCGGTGAATTGATGGCCATCAGGCCTAAGATCACCTGGGAGACGACGGATCACGGCGTGATCTCGCATCAGTACCGAACGTTTCCCGACGGCCGCGTGCTGGATCGAATCACCGAGGTCATCCAACCGAACCTCAGAATTGTTGCCGATCCACGGCTGCAGAGATTTGGCCCGAGCGACAACATATCGTGGACGCTACCGATCGACGATACTCACACTAGGATATTCACGGCTATGAAATGGCCCATTGCGGAAGAGCGGCCCTGGATCGGGGGCATGCCCATGTACGGGGGCAAAACCTGGTTCGAGCTCGACGACGAAGGCCACCAACGCTTTCCCGGCGATTACGAGGCCCAGGTCGGACAAGGCGACATCACGCTGCACTCCGAAGAGCATCTCGCAAGCAGCGACAAGGGGGTTGCGCTATTTCGCCGTCAGTTCAAAGCAGCGGTACAAGCCGTGGCGCGCGGCGAAGATCCGCCGGGCATCATCCGTGAAGCACCGGCGTTGGTAAACGTCAGAACCGGCAACTTCTTGCCAGATGCTTGAACCTCGCACCGACATCGTTGAGGTGTTGTCCAACTACGCTACTGGATTGGACGCGCGCGATTGGACGCTGTGGCGCAGCGTGTTTGTCGACGAGGTGTTGTTCGACCTGAGTTCGTGGACACAACAAGAACCTCGACGCTTGAATGCCGATCGCGTCGTGAAAGCCCAAGCCCGGATGTTCGCCGAGCTGTCGGTGACCCAGCACTTCATCACCAACCACCGCGTCACGATCGACGGCGATCAAGCCCGTTGCCTGGCGCACATGCGAGCCGAACACTGGATCGAAATCGACCCGCCGAAAGCGGATACCGCGCGTT